>CAZEAH010000421.1:0-3463 GCA_964510075.1 uncultured Leptospirales bacterium
ACCCGGGGCTATCCCCTTCCATCCCCGCCCGGCTTTTCGTCCGGCTGGGCGAGGAGAAAGCACATCAGATAGTTTTCGAGCGTACTCTTAGGGCCCGCAAGGCGCGCGCGCGAACGGAACCGCGCGTTGATCTTCCTGTCCCGAAACGACCGGTAGAGCTGTCGCGGGTCGTCGCCGGAATACCGGGACAGGGGGCCGGGCTTTGCTACGCGACCGGAGGCCTCCTCCCTGCTGAGACTATTTTTCCCGTGCTCCTCCATCTCCCGGCGGAGCGCCAGGATCTCCTCGTAAGTCATCCCGAATATGAACTCCTCGAGCGCGTAGACCTCGTCTTCTCCTATGTCGTCGCTCTGTAAAAAGTCGAACCACGCGGGCTCTATATAGCCGGAAATGACGAAGAGCTCGGAAAAACCGAGCATGGTGCCGAAATTGGGGATGAGCTTCTCCCTGGCCCTCCATATCCCCTGCAGAATCGGCGCGAATTCCCTTACTCCCGAATCGAGACGGTACTCCCACGTACGGGCCAGCAGGTACGCCGCCTTCGAGCGCACCGCTTCGGGAGAGGCAGCTCTTTCGATGATGGAGATGAACACCTCCTCGGCCATAATGGTGAATACGTTATGCGCTATAAGGTGAACCACCCTGCTCTCGAGCGGCAAGAGATCGGGGACGTCCCTGACCAGGTACCGCAGCATGTTGAGGAAATTGATCTTGGCGATCGAATAGCTCCTGCCAAGCACCGCCTTGGTGGGAATGTGCAGGATCATGTCGGGTATGTCGTCGCGGCAGAGGGTCTCGACGAGGCTTTCGACCGAGCGCGACGAGCTACCCAGACGGTGCGCCGCCAGTATCGACGGGTAGAAAGATATGGACCTGCCCAGCTGCTCGAGCGCCATGCGGTTGTTGCCGACCGCCTCTATCTCCGCGTTCATTCCCCGGGACAGAAGGCTGTCGGTGACGGCGGCGATGATATCCAGCTCCTCACCGCTGAAGAGTACAATGTCCCTGGATCTCGAGTGTTCCCGATTCATCGTTCCCGCCTGTATGGACGCGCGCGCGTCCCGCCCCGATTGATAGTAGCATCAGAGCGCGAGGCTTACAAGAAAAAATGACGCAGGCCCTTCAGAGCGGGAGGCGCATGCGAAGTATATCGCGCCCCTCGAATTTTCCGGCGGGAACAAAGAAATCCCGAAGCGGAGCGGGGACAAAGCCGAACACCTCGTCGGTAAGGTAGAAGTGCCCCGGGCGCGCGAACTTTTGCCCCAGATGGAATATGGAGTTGAGCGAATCCGACACGATCGTGCCCGTCTCGCCCATCGAGCGGTATACGGTGTTCCCGATATGGAGCGCGATTCTGTACGATACCCATGCGTTGAAGCCGGATTCTTCGATGCTGAACACCCTGCGGGCGAGCATCATCTTAAAGCACGCCAGGGCCGCATCGCATCGCCGCCCGTCGAAGGGAAAGAGCACTATCGCGCCGTAATCGGTCCACATCCAGATTCGCCCCCCGGCGGGGGTCACGCTCCGCTCGACATGGCGCAGAAAAGGCTCTATCGGATTGCTGAGGTTCGCGTCGCCGAAGGTCTTCTTGGACTCCTTGAGATTGTCGAGCTCTATGAACATAAAGCAGAAGGTGTATTCCTGACCCGTTCGGATTTCTTTCCAGTCCCTTCCGGACGGTCTGTAGTCCGGCCGCATGCCGGAGCTTTCGGACTCGACACGGGGCCCTTCGGTCTTTCTGAATTCGGCGGCACAGCGGACACGCTTCTCCGAAATACCTTCCCGCAGCGCTTCACGGCAGACATAATCGCACGCTCCGCCGTGAAAAAGCGCTCCGGCGTCGCGGATCGAGTTTTTCGGATCGACCACCGCATAGCGCAGACAGTTGTTACCGGAAAGAAGCCGCAGTGCCTTCCTGACGGCGGAAGCATCCATCTTTGAAACATCGAGGTACACCAGCGCATCGGCGGGGGCGCAGGCCACCCCCTTTTTGAGGTCAGCGGTTTTCAGAAACGACACGCCGCACTTCCCCTTCTTTGCAAGCCCGGCGAAGGACTCCCTGACCGACGCGCTGTCGGAAAACACGATGATTTCCACTACTCCTCCCATCGCAGTTCGTACGCGTGAAGTATGCTCCGATCCTCCGTCGCCACTGGCGCGAGCATCTCCTGCAGCAAAGGATCGAGCGCCAGATAGACCACGTTGCTGACGGTCACGGTATTCGGCCCCGTGTGTACCGCCTCTATCTCCAGGGTGCGGTCTATTGTGTCGCTGACGATGTCCTCGGTGTTGTGCCTGAACTCGCAGGGGCCGCCGTGGACGGCAATGCGCACGCCCAGAGGGCTTTTAAGCCTGCACTCGAGCCGGTTGTACAGAAACAGCTCGTGCAGTATGTCGATCGCGGAAAGGACCGCGGCGTTGAATTTTTTCGCGAAATAGAAGGCAACCAGGCCCCCGTCCCCCTCCCAGTTCCACAGCCTTCCCTCCCGCCGCTCGATGGAGCGCTGGACGATACCGCGCAGATCGCCGTAGGTGGCCCGAATGGTTTCCTCGGAATATTCGCGGACCAGGCCCGTGTTGCCGACGATGTCCAGGGACATGAATGAGAACGTATATTCCTGTCCCTCCACAAGCGTCCCCCAGTTGCGGGTCCTTCGAATGCGCGAGTCCTCGACGAAGGTCCCAAACTCGCGGTTAAAGATGAAACCCGCGCCGTGGATCTCGGCAAGTATCTCGCGCATGTGCGGGATCACGTACTTCCTGCCCATCAAGCCCTCGGTGTGCATCACCACAAGGAGGCCGGCGAACTGTAAAACGAGCCTGCTGTCGCGTATATCGTTAATGATCTGGCGGGCGGCATCGCGATTGGGCACCGACATGTTTTCCGGAAAACCGGTCCTTTCCTGAAGGTTGTAATAGGGGATAAAACGCTGGGCGAGCATCACCATCATATCGACGGACATGGATTCGACCAGCGCCTGAACCAGGAGGTCACGCAGACGAACGTTTATCCTCATGTGGCCTTGTGCACGCGGAATTTACGACGATCACTCCGGATTTCGCGGCGGTCCGGGCGGCGACCGCTGCAATTAAAGCAGGCGTTTTCACCAAATGCAACAAAAAAGAAACGAGGGCGATTTTTTTCCTATTTCGTCCACTGACGCCCGTAAACGCGGGCTATTTTCTTGACATACAACATAAGCAGCGTAATTTAGATCATATTCTCACTGACGACCAGAGAGGCATCCCATCATGACTTCATCGACAAAGACACCCCCCGCGCTCAAACGTCTCCGCTTCGTTACTGCAACCACCCTTTTCGACGGGCACGACGCTTCGATCAATATCTTCCGGCGGCTTCTTCAGGGGGCCGGGGCCGAGGTGATCCACCTTGCACACAACCGCTCGGCGGATGAAATAGTCCAGACCGCCATACAGGAGGAGGCGCACGGCATAGCGG
>CAZEAH010000422.1:0-3461 GCA_964510075.1 uncultured Leptospirales bacterium
GCGCACGGTGGGGGTGCGGAGCCCCAGGGCCGCCGTGGTCATGGGCTCGATGAAGACACGCTCGCGCTGATGCATGTTGGGGCCCATGTGGAACCACATGGACGCGGTCGGATGAAGCCTGGCGAAGGCGCCGGTGAGGAGCTTCATCTTGTTGAATTCCGCCTGTGAGGAGATTCGGTCGATCTCGTCGACGAGCTCGGAAATTTCGACCTGGATCTGCTGGCGGTCTTCCGGGGTGTAGATTCCGTTGGCGGACTGGACGGCGAGCACCCGTATGCGCTGCAGGATGTCGTGCGTCTGCTGCAGGTATCCTTCAGCCGTCTGGATCATCGACATGCCGTCCTCGGTGTTGCGTTCCGCCTGACGGAGTCCGCTTATCTGCGAGCGCATTTTCTCGGAGACGGCGAGACCGGACGCGTCGTCGCCCGCCTTGTTGATGCGCATGCCGGACGACAGCTTCTCGATGTCCTGCGTGATGCTCCAGTCGTGGAATTTGAGAGTACGGTGGGCGAAAATCGCGCTCACGTTGTGGTTTATGATCATATCCTTCCTCCTTGAATTTTCAGCTATCGTCCCTGATAGCAGCTATGGATAGAATTGTTGCAAAACCTGGGAATCTTCGACCCCGCATGACGGTTGCGGCCTTCGTATTCTCCAGTTATGCAACAACTCTAATGCTCATAGTGATCATCCTGAGATTCGTCAGAATAAAAAATTATTTAGAGACCATTTATAAGCATTTATAGTGGTTTATTGGTGTTTATTATTAAATATGGCTATTATTCGGCCTCTTGCTATTCATTTTAAAAATTTTTATTCCGGATAACAATTCTTTTATCCGCCGCTTGATGGATTATAGTCCGGTCATACACTCGATGTGAATAAATGCCCGGGCGCGTGATTGTATCAGTGATGAGAATCCGCGGTTTTTTTCTTGTAAATAATGGCGCCGGGCTGTTGTGTGCTGTGGAAACGCGCGGCAGGACACAGGTAATGGTCAGGTAATGGTACGGCGATTTGGTGGGTATTCACCGAGGATGAGGACTCCGCTTTCCGGCGGGGGCGGATCGTCGCGGCTTCCGGGAATCGTACGATGGATCGCGGATCTCGCCGGTGATTTCATGTCGCGATTTCGCAACCCGCGAGCCGTCGTGGTCGGGATCGCGGCCGGGGTGCTGTGCGCTTTCATCATCATCCTCGTCGTCGATTTTTTCAGGGTGCGGGCCATCGCGAATTTCGAACCCAAGGTTCCGACGAAAATTTTTGACAAGAACGGCGTGCTGGTGGCCGAGCTCTTCCGTCAGAAGCGCGAGGTGGTGCCGCTTGCGAAAATACCGAAAGACCTCGTCCATGCCTTCGTCGCGATCGAGGACAATGAGTTTTACGAGCATTTCGGCATAAATCCCAAGGGAATCGCGCGGGCGTTTTTTATCAATGTTTTCTCCGGACGTATTCGCCAGGGCGGGAGCACCATCACCCAGCAGCTTTCGAAGATCCTGCTTACCTCCGGCGAGCGGAGCCTCTATCGCAAGGTCAAAGAAGCCTTCATTTCCGTCATGATGGAGATCTTTTACACCAAGGATGAAATCATGACGCTGTACCTCAACCAGATATTCCTCGGCCACGGGGCGTATGGCGTACAGTCCGCCTCACAGTTCTATTTCAATAAAAACGTGTGGGAGCTCAACCTGGCGGAGTGCGCTCTGCTGGCCACGCTTCCATCGTCGCCGAATAATCTTTCGCCCATCCGCTTTCCCGAACGCGCGCTTGAGCGCCATAAGATCGTTCTGGCAAAGATGGTGGAGGCGGGATACATCTCCATCCCGCAGGCGGAGAAGGCCTACCTCGACTTCTGGCCGGACTATCTCTATTACATCAACGAGCTGCCGCCGACGATGAACACCTGGTCCTCGCGCGTGGACAGGGCGCCGTGGTTCACCGAGTACATCCGGCGCATGCTGGTAAAGAAATACGGCGAGGAAAAGGTGTACGAGGAAGGGCTCCTGGTCTATACGACCATGGACCTCGCCAAGCAGCTCGCGGCCCAGAAGGTTCTGCCTCCGGCCCTGAGGCGCCAGACCGCCGTTTCGGGGAGCCTCGCGTTCAAGAGCGAGGACCAGATATCGGAAAATTTTGGAGCCCTGGTGGACATCTTCTCGCTTCTGTTCAACGTCAATCCGTTCGCCAGGACTGGCTCGCTCGAGGTGAAAAGGGTAAACGACGCGCTCAAGGAGCGGGTGATCGACGAGCTGGAGATTATAAATTATCTTACGGGAGGCGACGCCCTGGGGCGGACCATACAGCTCTATCGGGTGGGCTACGCCGACGACAAGGACTACCAGAAGGTGGAGGGCTGTCTTATCTCGATAGACCACCGGACGGGCTACATAGAGGCGATGGTCGGCGGAAGCGAATTCACCAGCGTCAACCAGCTGAACCGCGCCATGCAGTCCATGCGCCAGCCGGGTTCGGCCATCAAGCCCCTGCTGTACGCCGCGGCCATGGAGTCGAAAAAGTTCTCGCCGGCCGCGGCGGTTCTCGATTCGCCGCTGGGGTATCTCGACACGGAAGGCGGAGACTGGGTGCCGGAAAATTACGAAGGGGAATATTACGGACTGCTCAGACTGCGCAAGGCCCTTTCGCTTTCAATAAACGTGATCAGCATCCGCATAGCCGATGCGCTCGGTATTGAATATGTAATGCGGTACTACGGAAAGCTTTTAAAGCTCAGCCCGGAAGAAACGAAACGCCGTATTCCGCGCAACTTTTCGATCGCGCTCGGCTCTTTCGAGGTGTCGCCTTTCGAGCTGGCCCGCGCCTACGCCATCATCGCCAACGGCGGCAGGGATGTGATACCGTTCAGCGTAAGGAGCGTAAAGGACCGCAGGGGCCGGGTCCTCGAAAACAACGAGGAGGAAATCGCCGCTCTCATCAGGAAACGCGAGCAGGACGGCACGATCCAGGTGCTCCAGCCGTCGACGGCGCAGATCATGATAAGCCTGCTGCAGTCGGTGATATCATCGGGAACCGGCTCTGCGGCGTCCATCGGCAGATTGGCGGGAGGGAAGACCGGGACGACCAACAACTGGAAAGACGCCTGGTTCTGCGGCTTCTCCCCTTCGCTCACCACCTGTATATGGATGGGATACGATAAGCTCGGCCTTTCCCTCGGCATCGGACAGGCCGGCGGGGCCGTTGTGGCGCCGGCCTGGGGGGAGTATATGCGCGAGGCGCTGCGCAATGATGAGGCTTTCAGTTTCCCGCAGTACGCGGCGCTTTCCGAACGGGAGGTGTGCGCTGTTTCAGGCCTTACCCCGTCGTCGAGCTGCCGGAACAGGCTGAACGAGGTGTTTATTCCGGGGACCGAGCCCGACGAGGAGTGTACCATGTGCCGCGACGCGGTGCACGAGGTCAGGGTGCTCCAGAAAGGCCCCAGGGAGAATATCGCCGGGGGGCAGAAG
>CAZEAH010000423.1:0-3449 GCA_964510075.1 uncultured Leptospirales bacterium
GTGCGCCTCACCATCGACCGGTTGACCCAGTATACGGCGGAGCGCGAGATAGAGCGCGCGGTGAGGGATACGGGCGCCAAACAGGGAGCCGCGGTGGTGATGGAAGTAAAGACCGGAAGACTTCTCGCGGTGGCCAAATACCCGCTTGTCGACCCGAACGCGTACTGGGAATACCAGGCCGCGGCCATGAAGAATTTCGCGGTGGTGGATTCGTTCGAACCGGGTTCTACGCTCAAGGTCATCGCGGCGGCCTCTCTGATGGAAACCCATCCCGCGGCGCTCCGAGAAAAGTTCCGTTGCGAAGGTAAGATTGAGGTCGCCGACGCCGTCATAAAGTGCACCGCCGTTCACGGTGATCTCATGCTCGACGAGGTCATTAAGCACTCATGCAACGCCGGGATGATACAGGCCGTCCGGCGGCTCAAGCGCGAGGATCTGTACGCGACGCTCACGCGTTTCGGTTTCGGCCGCGAGACGGGGGTGGAGATGCCCGGGGAATCCGCCGGGCTCCTGCGCGGGGTGGGAGAATGGTCGGGACTCTCGAAGTATTCGCTCTCCATCGGGCAGGAGATATCCGTCACCTCGATCCAGATGGCCGCGGCATTCGGCGCCATAGCGAACGGCGGGATTTACATGACTCCCTCGATAATCGAGTCGATCGAAAGCGCCGACGGCGGCGCGACGCAGTCATTCTATCCTCGTAGCCGCGGCCGTGTTATACGCAAAGATATTGCAGCGCGCCTGCTCGGCATGATGAAGGGCGTGGTGGAGGGAGGCACGGCCACCAGGGCGCGCCTGGCATACTACGGTGCCGCCGGGAAGACCGGTACGGCCCAGAAGTCCGTACAACGGGGAGGATACCATCCGGGGAAATACGTGGCCTCCTTCGTAGGGATTGCGCCGTACGACGATCCCGACGTGTGCATTTTCGTTCTGCTCGACGAGCCGCCTGAGAGCGCCTCGGGCGGGGCGGTCGCCGCGCCGGTGTTCGCCCGCATCGCCGATCGCGTCCTTCCCTGCAGGGGCGGGACGGAGCACCGTGTGGCGGCGCGCTCCCCGCTAAAGGGTTCGCCACGAACGGTGTCCGCGCGGCGCGGACTGATGCCGGACTTTCGCGGTCTGCGGCTGGGAGAAGCCGCGCGTGTACTCGCCTCGCTTCAGAAGGAAGCAGCGATCGAATATTCGCTGATCGGCCGGGGTGTTGTCCGCCGCCAGTCGCCCGATCCCGGGAGCCCGCTGGGCCACGGACGCACAATCATACTGTATTTTGAAGAATGATGACGGAACCCTTTACAGCAAACATGGAGATCCTGGCGCGGCGTCACGCTCAGGCGCATGCCGCGGTGCTCGAAGCCGGGGACGACCCGTGCATCCGCGTGGCCGTCGCGCGCTCCGGAGGCCCGGTGCCCGAGGTCGCGCTGGAGGGCGGATCCGTCTCCGTACACAGTAAGTATGATCCGGCCAGGGAGGCGGCGCGTTTCATCGACGGCGTCGATCCGGCGGGCTTCAATTTGTTCATAGTGTTCGGCTTCGGTTTCGGCTATCACATCAGCGCGCTTCTCGCGCGCGTCGCGCGTGACGCCGTTGTGCTGGTGCTCGAGCGCAGCGCCGCGATGGTGCGCTCCGCGCTGATGCATATGGATCTTGCGGAGGCGCTCGCGGACGAACGCTTGCACATTCTCGTGGACCCAACGGAGGACGGCCTTGCCGCCGTACTGCGCGGGAAGTCGACCTACCGGGTTTCCTTTCTTACCCACCGTGGGTCCTTCCAGATATCGCCCGCGTATTACTCGAACCTTCACAGGATCGCGAAATCCTATCTTTCGGCAAAAGAAGTTAACATCGCCACGCTGGCCAAGTTCGAGCGGACCTGGGGAGCCAATATCGCGCGCAACGCGGGAGTGTTCGTCGACAGCCCGGGTGCGGGGGCTTTTTACGGCAGGTTCGAAGGCGTTCCGGCCATCGTCGCCGCGGCGGGTCCGTCGCTTTCGGAAAGCATCGAGTTCATCCGGAGGCACGCGGAGTGCGCCGTGATCGTGGCGGTCGACACATCGTACCGCATACTCAGACGGCACGGAATCGAGCCCCACTTCTGCGTTTCGGTCGATCCCCAGCTTGTCAACGCGCGCTATTTCGAAGGCGACAGGGGCGGAAGGACCGTGCTGATCGCCGATCCGACGGTGCACCCGTCGGTCTTCCGTCTGTTCCGCGGGCGGCGTGCTCTGGCGGGCATGGCCTTCCCCATGCTCAAATGGATAGAGGAGGCCGCCGGGGCGAAGGGTGATCTGGCGTACGGGGGATCGGTTTCCACCAACGCCTACGATTTCGCAAGGCGCCTCGGCGCCTCGCCCGTGGTGCTCGTGGGGCAGGACCTGGCCTTCACGGGCGGGCTCGCGCACGCGCGGGGCTCGTACCTGGACGAGCAGGTGTTTCTGCGCACGCGGCGCTTCTACACGCCCCTCATGTTCAACCGTTCCCAGCTTACGGCGCTTCCGGCAATCAGGGTAAGGGGGATACGGTCGGCGTCCGTGCACACAAACCAGAAGATGATGATTTTCCTCTCGTGGTTCGAGAAGCGCACCGATCCCGATCTCATCAACGCCACATTCGACGGCGCCTACATCAAGGGGGTCCGGCACATCCCGGCCGCCGCGCTCTCCCTTGACGGCGGAAAACTCAATATTTTCGGTAGAATCGACGAGGCGCTCGCGCTGGCCGCGGGCGCGCTCGCGGACCCGGATGAGGTCCGCCGCGCGATCAGGCGGCGCTGTGAGGCCATGATCCGGGAGCTCGACACGCTCGTACCTCTCCTGGAGCGGGCCGTTCGTAATTCCGAGGAGCTGCGCTCGGCGGTATCGGCCGAAAAGCGCGACCGCTCCAAGATGGAATATCTGCTTAAAAAGCTGGCGGATGCCGACAGGGCAATCGAGTCGCTTGACGCGCTGAAGGACATGATAAGCTTCACGGCCCAGCGCGTCATACACACCATCACCGAGGGCTATGAGATCGGCAATGGCGAGGACGCGGCCGCGGACGATGAGCGCGTGGCGATGCGCTCGCGTTTTCTTTACATGGGATTTCTGGAGGGGAGTATCTTTATACGCAAGGTCATCGCAAAGATGTTGACGGCCCTCGCCGGCTAGGGCGGCCTCAGGCCGCCGCCGTGCGCCTTCCGCTGTAGTACCAGCCCGCTATCCCCGCGATAATAAACGCGATTCCTATGAACTGCGCCTGGGAAAGCCCAAGGAAACCCCTCGGGTTGAGCCTGATGAATTCCACGAGGAAGCGGGGGAGTCCGTTCAGAATGAGGTACAGAAAGAAGAGCTTTCCGTCGGCCATCCCGGCTTTTCTGAGGCGCATCAGAAGTGCGAGTACGATGAAGGAGAAGAAGACCTCGAAAAGCGGGGTGGGATAGACCGTCGCCGTTGTGGGCACGATGCCGTTCGCAT
>CAZEAH010000424.1:0-3448 GCA_964510075.1 uncultured Leptospirales bacterium
ATTTGGCCCAGGCCGGGAAGTCGGCGTGCGCGCCGGGATCCGTGGTTTCCGCCTCGAGCACCTCGCCCACCTTCATCTTCTTGATCTGCTGGCTGACCTTGACCACGGGAAGCGGACAGGCAAGCCCCTTTAAATCCATTTTTACGTCTACCTTGATTTCATCGCTCATATCGTTCCTCCTGAATGTATCGAATAACGCCCGTGTCGCGGGCACTGTTTACAGAAAAAGCTGTATTTTGCTGTCGCCGGCCTCTTCGAGGAACTTGGCCACACCGACGAATTCAAGTCCCGGATAGTCGATCATCTCCTCCGGCTTGAATCCCATAAGGCCCATAGACATATCGCAGATGTAAATTTTCACCTCGAGCTCCGCCGCAAGGGCGATCATCTGCTCCAATGACGCAATGTTCTTCTTTTTCATGAGGTACTTCATCATCGCGGTACCCATGCCGCCCATGTTCATCTTGGAGAGCTTTACCTTGCCCGTTCCGCGGGGAAGCATGAAGCCGAACATCTTGCCGAAAAGGTCCTTCCCTCCGGCTTTTTTCTTTTGGTCGCGAAGCGCCGGCGTCGCCCAGAAGGTAAAGAACATCACCACCTCGAGGCCCATGGCCACCGCTCCCGTGGCGATGATAAACGCCGCCAAAAGCTTGTCCAGATCGCCGCTGAAGACGATCATCGACAGCTTGTTCTTCGTTCCGCCTTTCAGAGCATCGAGCTCTTCGCGAATTTGCTGCAGTTCCTTTGCTGGATCCATGACATGTCCCCAATATTTAGTATTTAATAATTTTATATAATATTATATCACCTTTGTTTTTGTAAACAAAAAATCCATACCGGACTGAAATTTTTTTATCCGGGTCCGCGTTCGTACGCGGCGAAATCATACAACTTAGCTAGAGGCATTACATTAATGGATAATACCTCCCTCTCTGTCGGACATTCGGATTAACGTAGCGCCGTTCGCATCCGCGGACGGACGGCGCGGATGCGCGGTATGCAGCACTGGTGCGGGGTGCAATGGAGGTTAAAGTATCGGCTTTATGGAAAGAAAAGTCAATTTTTTTCAGAAATGGGCATGTGTTTTCCGATGCCCCCGGCGTTTGCATCCGGCGGCATCGAAAAAGAAGACTTCAGTAAGCGGCGCGGTATCAGTGACCGTGCCCCCCGGCGGGCGCGCTTTCCGCTTTCGCGTCGCAGGCTTCGGCGCAGGTGTTTATTTTCAGCAGGGTATATACCCAGCAGTTGCCGGTGTACACCGAAAAGAGAAGCCCGGCGCCGAGTATAAAGAGAATGAGGCCGCCGAAAAAACCCGGCTCGAGGATGATGATGTTCAGCAGAAAGGAGATGCCGACGAGGAACCTGATATACCGGTCGGCCGGTCCAACGTTCTGTGCCATAGGGAGCGCTCCTTGCTTAAAATTTTACTATACGTACTATGGATAAATAACGATTCCAGCATGATTCAAGAATGCAAAAATACGGCGTCTTTTGGCAAGAACAATTTTTACCGCCATCTGTCAAGCCGCGTAAGCCCGGCGGCGCGCGCCCACTCAACCGCCGTGTCGAATTCGGCCATGGTGGCGCGGCGGCGCAGGTCCGCGCATTCCCTTGCTCGGTATTCCGGCCGGTACTGGTCCATGAGGTTAAGATAGGTGTTCTTTGAAAGCGACGAGAGAAAGGCGATCACACGGTCGGTGGACGCCAGGTTGTTTGGTAGCACAAGGTGGCGTACCAGAAGCCCCCTGCGCGCGATACCCCGTCCGTCGATTGTAAGGTCGCCGACCTGACGGTACATCTCGCGGAGCGCCTCCATGGCCCTCTGCGGATAGTCGTGGACGCCGCTCAGGCGCTCGGCCGTGTCGGGGTCCATGTATTTAAAGTCGGGCATGTAGATATCGAAAACGCCCTCGATCAGACTGAGCGTCTCAATGGAGTCGTAGCCGCCCGAGTTGTAGACCAGCGGGATTGCAAGCCCCCGGGGCACGGCGACGAGGAGGGCGCGTACCACGGCATAGACCATGTGGGTCGGCGTGACGATGTTGATGTTATGGCAGCCCCTGGACTGCAGCGCGAGCATGATGCCTGCCAGCTCCTCGTACGGAACCTCCTGGCCCCGGCCCAGGTGCGAGATGTCGTAATTCTGGCAGAAGATGCAGAAGAGGTTGCAGTGCGTCATGAAGATGGTGCCCGAGCCGTGCCGGCCGACCAGGCAGGACTCCTCGCCGAAATGCGGGCTGAACGATGAGACGATCGGCAGCATGCCGCTTCGGCATTTTCCGGTTTTTCCGGCCGCGCGATCGGCCATGCAGCGATGGGGGCACAGGTCGCATCGCGCCATCCGCTCGTGCAGAACGGATTCGAGCTCTTCAAGGCGTCCGTTTTCGTGGAGGGCGATATAAGAGGCTTTCATTGCATTTCCCGTGACAGTTTGTCCAGCAGCGCGGCCATCTCGGCCCGCCGTCGTTCCAGTATTTCTCCGCGCGCGGCGGCGAGGGTCTCATCGCGGTACGGGGTCGCCTTCGGGTCGCGGCACAGCGCGGCGAGCTCATCCGCTCCGAGTGCTCCGGTGAGCGCGCCCTTCGCGGCCAGTGTGCCCTCGCGCTTGCGTCCCATCGACGGCGCCCCGCCCACGGAGAAACCGGCCTCGGTAAGCGCCGCGCGCGCCTGCGGGGCGGCGGAATAGGTCGTCAGCACGCAGCCTTCGGCCGCCACGCGGTACAGCTCCCGGAAAAAATCGACCGTCCAGAGCTCGGGATTTTTCGCCGGCGAGTAGGGGTCGTGGAAGATGGCGTGGAAGTGATTCGACTCGAGCAAGGGCACGCTCCGGCGGGCGTCGCCGGTGAGCATCCGCATGGTGTACTTCTCGCCGCGCACCACCTCGCCCGGGCAAAGCCTTTTGACCGTTTCGTAGAGACGCCCGGTTTCGCCCGGAAACGAGATTCGTTCCATCAGATCGGAGGGGGGAGGGTCTTTTTCGAGCGTTGTTATTTCGAGGCGGCGGTTGCGATCGTCCCGCGCGAATTCGGAAAGGAGCGCGAGCACGTTATAGCCGATCCCGAAGCCTACGTCGAGGACATGTATTTCGGGAAGGTCCAGCGCAAGGACACCCGATGGCCTGACGTGCTTTACCAGCGACTCGGTGTACGCGCCGGAAAGGGTGTGCATGGCCTGCCCGTATTCGTCCGAGTGGAGTGAAACGCTCCCGTCTTCGGTTATTGTTATATGGAAAGATTTCATGGTGTTCCAGATATCTTGGGTGTTCTTATGCGTCCGTGGATATCCCTTATCCTGGTATAGTGTCCGTGACAGGTTGATCCGATCGTTTCAACTACCGGGTGAAATGCTGCCCGGGATTTGACCCTCTTCGGACCACATCCCGTAATAGGTCACGTGTTCTGGCCCCGATTTTTCAAGCACTTTTTTGCGTAACCACATAGAACGCATG
>CAZEAH010000425.1:0-3447 GCA_964510075.1 uncultured Leptospirales bacterium
ATTTCGAAGGGATCGACGTTGTCGAAAAAATATACTTTCGTCCTCTTCTTTCGTTTTTTCGCGTCCAGCTCGTTCAGATAGAGATGGCAGAGCGCGTTCCGGAGCGCCTGGGCGCCGAGGGCCGATCCTCCGATCCCAACGACCGCGATCGCGGTGAACCGGTCGGCCGCCGACTTTCTGTACTTTTCGATGGAGCGCACCACGGTATCATCGTAGGGTATCTCCAGAAAGCCAAGCTTACCCTCCGCCTTTTCGCGCGCCATGCGGTTCAGGGCCTCCGAAGCCAGGTCGCGCAGACCGTCAAGGTCCGTACGAGAGACGCCGTGCTCGGGGCCTATGGAATCTTCCATGAAATAATTGTAGTCGAATCGTATCATGCCTTTCCTCCCTTCGACGAGTCGCCAAGGTTCGGCTCAATATGGTCCAGAAAAAGTACGGTAGCGCCTATTGTCCCCAGGTTCAGGGCCATGAAGCCGAGCAGAGGGACGAGGCTCAGCGCCCAGAAGGCGAGACCCACACCCATCGTCATATAACGGTAGCGCCAGAGCACACGGAGCTTTTTGCCGAACACGTACCTGCGCCGCTCGAGCGGAAAATCGAAAAAGCTGAAGCCGAAAAAAAACAGCGCGGACGAAAAACTCAGCACCGAGTACACCAGGGCGCCGACCGCCGGCAGAAGGTTGAACAGCAGAATAAGCGCATTGAACACAATGAGAATGGCAAGAAGCCTGACGGTATTCGCCGCGATCCGGTAGACGTCTGCCAGCACCAGCCGAAGGCTGAGCGGCCCTTCGTTCCCCCGGCCCCGAAGAAGCTCCTCCACCCTTGCCGAAAGCGGGTCGTTGAACGGGGCCGTAATGACGCTTCCCGCTATTGAATAGAAGAGCACCAGAAAAACCGTAAACGCCGCCACAAGAAAGGGCGTCGCCAGCCATCTCAGCAGAGCCAGGTACCAGGCGTCGCCCTGGGGGATGAGCGACGCGAGCGCGGGATACACCCATGTCCACGAGAACCAGGTCAGCGCCGACAACAGGGCTATGTTAAGGACGAAAGGGACAATAAAATAGCGCTTGAGTCCCTTCCGCTCGCGGACGAGGCGGATGGCGCGAAACGGTGCCAGAAATCCTGCGCCGAAAAGCGCCAGGCCCGGGCTTTTTCCGGTGATATTCATTGTTTGGGCTTTCCTGCCGTCCATCTGAAGTGTGGAACGGAATTCTACGCTCCGTTTTGCCGGATGTCAAACAAATTACGCCTTGATGACGGCAGGTACCATGGAGGTACCATGGAGATACGCATGCGCAGGCATCTTACGGGATGACCGCATCGAAGCGTTCCACACAGGGCCCCATGCTCGTTCATAAGGCGTCAGGGAGTTTTATCGGTCCACCGAGGACGATTCGGCGCGTCGGAGCCGGTTCATGATGGCCCTGCCCAGCCCCTCTTCGGGCACTTCCTCGGCAAAAATCATCCGAAGCCCCGACGAATCGAGCTCGTGCAGACACGAAAAAAGTCGAGCGGCCGCTTCTCGAAGATCACCCCCCGGCGAAAGCGTCTCGACGCGCGCGAAGGCCGCGGTATCGCGAGTCCCCCGGAACGAAAGCAATCCCTCGTTTCCGGTCAGCGGACCTGCTGCGGCCGCTGCTTGCACGATGCGTACAGGGGTGCGCGGCGAGTAATGCGACGTCGTCTGCCCGGGGGCCGCCGGTTGCGCTTTCGGTCCGCTCGCGTCCTCGATCCGGCCAACCAGCGTTTCGATCTCCTCGAGCGCGAGTCCTCCCGGCCGGAGAAGAAAGGCACTGTCCTCTTCGATCCTGAGTATCGTTGACTCCACTCCCACCGCGCACTCTCCGCCGTCGAGGATAAGGTCGACCGCGTCGCCGAGCTGTGCGGCGACGTGGGCGGCCCGCGTCGGACTGATGTAGCCGAAGGGATTGGCGCTCGGGGCGGCGATCGGCCTTCCGGTTCGGGCGATGAGCTCGATCGCCACCGGATGGGCGGGCATCCTGACGGCCACCGTGGGAAGGCCGGCCGTCACGATATCGGGGACGGAATCCCTTTTATCGAATACGAGCGTGAGAGGTCCCGGCCAAAACCGTTCGATCAGCGTGCGCGCACGCGGCGGAACGGATGTTACCAGGTCTGCAAGCCGGTCCCTGTCGGCGATGTGTACAATGAGGGGATCGAAGGAGGGACGGTTCTTGGCTTCGAAAACGCGGGCACAGGCCACCGGATTGAGGGCATCGGCGCCAAGACCGTACACTGTCTCCGTGGGAAACGCGACTATACCGCCCGAGCGGAGAATCCCCGCAGCGCGCTCGATTGACGTTGAATCCGCTTTTACCGCTTCCGCCATTCCAGTCCCCCGGCCCCACGTATAATAATAGACAAAAATCCCCCTCTCTGCGATATACACCAGAGGGATACAGCGCATGAAAACAATCAAACCAAATAGCGGGCCGGCGACGAAAAAACCGGTGAAGATACTCTTTCTTTCCTATGTGTATCCGCCCAAAACTATCGGCGGAATACAGACGTATATCCGCGACCTTACCACGCACGTCGCGTCGCAGAATCCCTCCACCTTCACCCTCATCAATCCCGGCGGCTATGCATTTCTCGTTCTCTTTATACCCTATTCCATATTCAAAGCGGTCCGCCTTATCCGCCGCCACGGCATAACCCACCTTCACGCCGCCAGCGGCCCTCACTGCTTCCAGGCCCTGCTTCTGAAAAAACTGACCGGCGTGAAAGCCACCATCACCATTCACGGCCTCGATATAATGATCGAAACGCTGTGGCTCGACCGGATCATCGCGCGCTTCGTCAGCCGGCTCGACCGCGTCTTCTGCGTAAGCAACGCCACCAGGCGCGAGTGCGAGCGGCGCGGCGTGCCTTCGGAAAAATGCGCCGTCATTTTCAACGGCGTCGATCCCGGCATCTTTCCGCTTCGCTCCCCGCGCGGCGCGCTTCGCAGGGAGCTCTCCGGCAGGCTCGGGCTGCCCCTCGCCGGGCGCAGGATTCTTCTCTCCAACGGACGGCTCGTACGGCGCAAGGGGGTGGAGTGGTTCATCCGCTCCGTGGTCCCGTCGCTGGACCGCCGCGCCCTTTTTATCGTATCGGGTGACGGGCCGGAGCGCGCGGCGGTCGCGGCGGCCGTCGCCGAATGCGGCGTATCCGACAGGGTCGCGCTCCTCGGCAGGACCAGTGACGAGTTGCTGCGCCTACTTTACAATACTGCCGACTACTTTATCATGCCCAACATCAGCGAGCCCGGTAACATGGAGGGCTTCGGGCTGGTCATACTCGAGGCCGCCTCATGCGGCGCTACCGTAATCGCCTCCGACATTGAGGGTATAAGCGACGCGGTCGTACACGGCATTACCGGCTGGCTCGTCCCCGAGAGGGACGCCGGCGCGTTCGCCCGTTATATCGCATCCCCCCCCCTCC
>CAZEAH010000426.1:0-3415 GCA_964510075.1 uncultured Leptospirales bacterium
ATATCGTCCCGGCAAGCACCGAGAACGAGAAGGACGAGTTGAAGAAGGAGCTCAGGAAAAATCGCTCCTTCGCGTCGAATAGGACGTAGAAACCGGCCAGAAAAACATTCCCGACGCGGGCGATTCCCAGCACCAGCGCGAGATATACTGTGTTGCGGTTGTACCCGGTGAAGCACAGCGCGAGGGCGAGCAGGCCGTAGGCGGCCACCGACAGCATAAGCTTCGCCTCGATGGCGGCGGCGAAGTGCGAACGTTCGCCGTGCGGTTCGCGGCTTATGGCTCGCACCAGCGCGGAACCCGCGCCCAGGTCGGCGAAAATGGAGAAGAACGTGGCGAAGGCGAGCGCCGAGGCGTACTCGCCGAAAAGCTCGGGCCCCAGATACCGCGCCGTGATGACGCTCAGGGCGAAGAACACCAGTTTATCGAACACGGTGGCGGCGTTCGCGGCCATGGAGTGAGCGAATATCCGCGCCTTGGGCGCCGAGGACTTTTTAATCGAGATGCGGTCTTTGATGGCCATTGTGTACCCGTTCAGGGTGAGGATAGCCGGCAGGCGCGGTAAATCAAGGAAAAGAAGGGATTCGCGAAAGCTTCAGCACCGCGCTTCATATTTGATTTACTGCTTGACTACCGATTGGATATTCATTACATTATTCTTCAGTAATAAATATTCTAAAAGTAATGACTATTTTGTTTTTCTTTTGCGATGGAGGAAGGCTTTTATGCTTCAGGTTTATGTGATGATTCCGGTGTAAAATAATAGTATAGGGCGATTATATCAATGGCGATAAAAATTACACGCAAGGGGCAGATTACAATTCCCCTTAAAATTCGCGAGGTCCTTGGAAGCGATGTGATCGAATTCAAGGTCATCAATGGAAGAGTCGTGGTCGAGCCGGTGGTAAGCGTCGCGGGTTCGCTGAGCTCGTACGCGAAAAAATATGTACCACTGGAGAAGGCGAGGGAGGCCGCGTGGGAGGAGGTCGTCGAGGACAGGCCGGCGGAATGACACGGATAGTCGATACAAATGTAATCCTGCGATATCTGCTGAATGACGAGCCTCGCCTCTCCCGGCTGGCGGGCGATTTTTTCGAGAAGGTTATGAGTGGGGAAGAAAAGGCGATCGTACCTGAATGCGTGATTGCCGAATGCGTGTATGTTTTAACCAAGTATTACAAGGTCCCCAGAGAAAAGACGTCTGAAATTCTTGGCGGGCTTTTACATTACAAGGGTTTCGTTAACGATTTTCAGGATGGTTTGTTGGAAGCGCTGTCACTTTTTTCGGAAAGCTCCTTCGCCATCGTCGACTGCATTGTATACGCCAGGTCACGGCGCGCGGGGTGCGCGCTTATGAGCTTTGATGAAAAATTGAAGAAATACGCCGGCAAAGACCGGGTACGCGCCGAACCGGAATAAAAATCGCTCCGCAGCGATTATATTGTGGATGGCTCCCTCTGTGTAAATTTATGTTAAAGAAGAGCTGCGCGGGTATGATGGATGTTGTCCGGCCGTGTAATCTCTAATTTTGATCGGCATGAAAATGGAACGCGAAGAAAAACTCAAAACGATTAAAGGCCTCTACTGGGACTACCATATCGACCCGGAGGAATACCTGGACATCCTCGAGCGAAGACGGCCCGGCCGCGGCCCCTGGCTGGACCGCGAGAAGATCATCATCCGCATGCTCGAGCGGCTCTACTGGTACACGCTGGTCGATTTTTTCGGGATGGACGGGCTTAAGGAGGCAATCACCCCGGAGGTCATCGCGCGGCTGCGATTCCCTTTCATGAGGCGGAAATATGAATACGTACGAAAGGTTTTACACGGAGAGCCTGTATCCGATTCAGGATGGGGTCATAAAGGCGATAAAAAGTATACCTACCCCCTTTTATCTCACCGGTGGTACCGCTCTAAGCAGAGGCTACTTTAATCACAGGTATTCGGATGACCTGGACTATTTTGTCAACGATAACCGGGATTTTACCCGCCTGGCCGGTACTGTCATTGAGAGGCTTGCGGGAAAATTCCGCGTTACCAGCGCGGTGGAAGCTCACGATTATTTTCAAATTCATGTCCATATTGATGATGTGAGCCTTAAGATCGACCTGGTTAACGATATCGCTTCCCGCGTGGGTGATCTGTTCGACCATCCGCACCTTGGAAAGATCGACAATTTGCATAATATTCTGTCCAATAAAATTTCCGCCCTGTATCGCTACGAAGCAAAAGACGTGGCCGATATCCTTGAGATTTGCCGCCATCTGCGGTTTAAATGGAAAGATTGCATTGATCAGGCCAGAAACAAGGAGGCGGGCGTGGAGCCCACAATAGCGGGAGAAATAATAAAAAGCATACCGGATCACGAGCTTGAGGGCGTCAAATGGGCCCGGCCCGTGGATTACCGCGCCATGCGCGCCGACCTGGACCGGATAGCCCAGGACATCCTCGCCGGGACGGACAACAGCCTGGCGGGATAAAGACAGACACGACCTTTTTAACCGCGGATTCACGCGGATTAACGCGGATAATAAAAAGTGTTACCGTTCTCCTGATTTACGAAACCGTCCGCGTCTATCCGCGTCCATCCGCGGCTGTCTCTTATTACGTTGCGTATACGGTGAGTATGGCCTCATTAAATAAGAATCCTTTTTAGATTTCCCCGAAATTAAATTCACACCCACAAAAAGCCTGCAAAAAATGATAAAAAACTCTTGACTTTGCTTGCTTCACGAGTATTTTTATTACTCATAAACAGAGATAAAATTTGCGCTGATAATCCCCCATGCCGGTATACATGGAATAACGATGCTCGATTCCCTTATCACATCGAAAACCAGAGTCAGGCTTTTATTGAAGTTCTTCATGAACCCCGAGACCCGCTCATACCTGCGCAGCCTGGCCGAGGAATTCGGCGAGTCCACCAACGCCGTGCGGGTCGAACTCAACAGGCTCGAGAAGGCGGGCATCCTCGAGGCCAGCCCCGACGGGCGTACCAGGCTGTACCGGGCCAATAAAAAGCACCCGCTGTTTCCGGACATTACCAGCCTGGTGAAGAAGTTCACGGGAATCGACCAGCTCATCGACATGGTGCTTTCCAAGCTCGGCAACGTTGAGCTTGCCCTCGTAACGGGCGATTACGCCCGCGGCGTCGATTCGGGCATTATCGACGTGGTGATCGTGGGGAACGTCGACCGGCGTTATCTGGAACACCTGGTCGGCATGGCCGAGGAGATGATACATCGTAAAATACGAAGTCTTGTGTTGAACAAGGAAGAGTTCGAGCGCCTTTCCGGAACGATTAATGTAAAAGAAGCCGTTGTGGTATGGGGGGCGTGATGGAAAGGCTCGAACCGGCCTCCGGCGTCATTCACGACCACTCGGCGCAACACGGTCTGACACATGCGCCCGGCAAAAC
>CAZEAH010000427.1:0-3413 GCA_964510075.1 uncultured Leptospirales bacterium
GTACATGGGGGTGGTGTTCCTCCTCCTGGTGGCGGGCCTCGAGGTCGACCTCTCTACGGTGCTCAAACAGGGGAAATCGGTCTTCGCCATGAGCGCCTTCAACATCGCGCTGCCCTTCGCGTTCGGGTTTTCGCTCGCCTTTTTCGCTCCGGGTTTTTTCGGGGGCGGAGGCGGGCTGGTGCTCGCGCTCTTTATCGGTGTGGCCCTCTCCATCACGGCGCTTCCCATTATCGCCAAGATCCTCCTGGACATGCGACTGTTCCACACCGACTTGGGAATGCTCGTGCTCGCCTCGGCAATGGTGAACGACCTCTTCGGCTGGATCGTGTTTTCGGTTATCGTACAGCTCGCCTCCACCGGCGCCTTCAGCGCAGCGTCGGTCGCGCGGACCGCCGCGCTCAGCGTGCTTGCGGCCGTCGCCATCCTCACGGCGGTGCGCACCCTCATCAACCAGGCGCTCCCCTGGGTCGAGCGCCACACGGAGTGGCCGGGAGGCGTCATCGCCTTCGTCGTCTCGATCGCGCTTGTATGCTCGGCGGCAACCGAGGCCATCGGCATCCACGCCATCTTCGGCGCCTTCCTGGCCGGCATCGCCATAGGCGACTCGCCGCACCTGCGCGCTCACACCAGGGACATCATAAACCAGTTTATAAATAACATCTTCGCCCCGCTCTTCTTCGTTTCGATCGGCCTGCGCGTGGACTTTATCGGCAACTTCGACCCGGCGCTCACGCTCTCCCTCACCGTTCTCGCTTTCGGAGGCAAGTTCGCCGGCTCGCTCGTCGGCGGCCGCCTTTCGGGGGTCCCGCTCGGGGAGTCCCTGCTGACCGGTTCCGCCATGAGCGCACTGGGGGCGATGGGAATCATCATAGGGCTGATGGCGCTGCGCTACGGAATCATCGCGGAGAGCGCCTACGTCTCGATCGTTGTGATGGCGCTGGCCACCTCGCTTCTGAGCGGTCCGCTTATAAGGCTCTTTCTCCCCACCGGGGCGAAGACCTCGCTTTTCTCATTAATCGACGAGCGCTCGTTCCTGCCGCGCCTTTCCGGCGACACGGCCACCGCCGCCATCCGCGAACTCGCCGCCGCGGCGGCGATCAAAACCGGCCTGGAGGCCGCGCTTATCGCCGGGCGCGCCATCGAGCGCGAGTCGATAATGAGCACCGGCCTTGGCGGCGGCATCGCCGTGCCGCACGCCCGTATGGCCGAGATCGGCATGCCGTACGTGGTCGCCGGCCTCTCCCCCGGCGGAGTCGATTTCGACGCGCCGGACGGGGAGCCGGCCCGCATCATATTCCTCATTCTCACGCCCGTCTCCGACCCGGATTCGCAGATCGCGGTGCTGGCCGAGATATCGCGCGTGTTCGGAGACGAATCCATAAAAAGACTTGCCCTGCGCGCCGCCGATCATATAGAATTCATCCAGGCCGTCGAAACCGCCCGCGCGCACGAAACACGCGAATAATGGAAGGGGAACATCCCGGATGGAACTCAGCGACGTAATACGGCAGGACGCCGACAGGCTCTTCATACTCGACCACGACTGTTACGTCATCTTCACCGGCGACACCGTCGACGACGAGAAGCCGTTCATACGCATAGGAAACTGGGCCAACCTCCCGGTCGACATCATCCCCCTTATCGAGAACATCATCGTCACCGACCGGCTTGTCGGCAACCCCTCGCACGAGCAGTTCAACATCGACGTCAACTACCTTCCCACCAACCGCTACATAGGCAGCCGCATGGTGGTAAAGCGCTACCTGGACTTCCAGAAGACCTTCGGGCTGGACCTCACCAACGTGTCGGTGGTCGAAATCGAGAAGGACCTTCCGGAATTCTCGAAGGAGAAGATCATCTCCGACAGGGACTCCTTTATCGGCGTCTTTTACACCAACGGTGACTTTCAGATAACGCACAACCGGCGCTCGCTCTTCAGCCTGAAGGGCGAGCGCGGCGGCTACTTCGACGAACTGCGCATTCTGGACACCATCTCCGAATCGTCTCGCGAATCGTCGCGCTACGCCGGGTGCGGCTTCGTCGTGCTCCGGAACAACCCGCTCTTTTACAAAAACCGCTATTTCTCCTCGTACCATTTTCCCCGCTCCTGCTACGAGGACTTCGCGCGGCTCGAAATCGACCCCGGGCAGGTGCGCGAGCTCATCCTGCCCTCGTCCAATCTGATCAACGTCACCCGGCTTGCGCGCTGGAAGCACCACACGCACGGCAGGCTGAAAATATTCTCCGACCGCAGGGACGACATCGACCTCCTCCAGAAGCTTTTTACCGGTGCGTCCATCACCCGCCGGGACTTTGACGGCTTTTCCTTCGACACCGGCGACGGCCTTGGCGCGCGCAATTATCCAGGCTCGTACAACGTGCGCGTGGTCTATAAAAAGGCGAAGCCCGCGCTCGAGGACATCGCCGTCGCCTACATCAAGGGATTCGAGGGCGTAGAGGCCGCCCTAAAGGACGACCTCGACGCCATACTGGTGAGCTATCCCGTATACGAAGAGACCAATCTGCTTTTCAAATCCACGGATACGCCGCTCATACTCATCCCCGAGCAGGGGCGTCCACCGGCCCGCTCCTCCGTCGGGGGGCCCGCCGTTGCGGTACCGGGCATACAGTACGAGCTGTGCAAGTACGGTGGGGCGGCCGAGATGGTGGCCGACATCGCGCGGCAGCTTACGGCGAAGGAAGTGGTCGACCTGCTCGCCGCGGGCTCGACCGAAGCGATCGCCGCGCACCTCCCGGCGTCTTAGGGCCCCGACGCCCTCTCGCGCTTCGAGGCGGTCCGCGAATCCATGAACATACTGGCGCTCCTCAGGCTGCATCACAACACGACGACCGACCGCAAATTCGCCGCCGCCCTCCAGAAGCTCATCGGCTCCCTTCACGGCGCGGCCGATTCGGCGGCCCTTCCGGCGCACGGGACGCCGCGCTTCAGGATTTGCCTGGCGCTGTGCGAGGGCGCGCTCTACGAATACGTGGAAAAGCTGTCGGACGAGGCGCCGTCCTTCACGGTGCTCGACGAAGTGCCGGATGACGCGCCGGACGCGCTCGAACGTATCGCCGACCCCGAGCTCCGGCGCCATTACGAAAAAATCATAGAGGACCGCCGCCGGCTCCGCGATCTGCTGTCGCTTTTCGCGGGCAAGGTGAAGGACGAGTCGCGAATGCGCGAGCTGCGCGCCGCAATCGCCGCGAAAAAGGAGCGTTACGAGTCCGAGTCGCTCGACGGCCCGGAAGGCGCCGGTGGCGCAGGAATCGCGCGCGCCCCCAGAACGGCGGTTTCGCGAAAGGCGCTTGCGGCGCTTGGAATCGCGGCCGTTCTGGCGCTTGCGGCGCTCGCCTGGCGCTACGGCGCCCCGGTCGTCCGGGAGCGCCGCATGGCGGCCGTGGAAGAGGAG
>CAZEAH010000428.1:0-3394 GCA_964510075.1 uncultured Leptospirales bacterium
CATCTACACCGCCATTCGTTTCCTCTCGCAACTCCCCCTTTCCTTTCTTCCGGGCGTAATGGGAGAGGGGGGCCGCACTGAGCCCGTCGAAGCGGGGTCGGGGGCGAGGTCATGCGGGCAATCGAATATGGAGCAAGAACCACGGGGGCATGGATGCGTGCTTTCGCCGGTTCGCCGGCCCGAATTCATAACCAGGATCAGCACGGATTTATTCTTCGGGATGGACAGGGCCGGCCTGTATTATCGCCCGCTCCACGACCGCCTTTACGCTTCTGGCAAGTTCGATTGACCGAAGCGCTTCTTCCCTGTCGACATACTCGGCCTCCCCCGGATAGCGGACCGTTACGGCGAATTGAGACAGCTCTTCCGCATCTCTCAATTCATCCGCCCAGCCGGCATGGTAAGAGATTATCTCAAGCAATGTCGAGATATTATGAGTATAGGGGAAATCGACCCCGATCAGGACAAGGAATCCCTTTAAATACTTTTCAGCGCATTGCTGGGCATGGTACGTAACCAGTCGATTGGGCGTGTCGCTCCCAAGCTTCAGACCGTGCTCGGCGAATAGCAGGTCCTCGTTCGCGTATTCGATCCATTGCGCTACTTTTCGGTTTATCTCAGGATCGCCGCTTTTCATACAGTATTGTACCCTCCACGAACGCCGGCCGCGCTATGGTTCCGGGGATGTGTTTATCCCGCTCGTATTCTTCCGGCCTCAACAACACGATATCGCGCGCCATTCCAAGCCCCCGCAGGGAGCGATCGATGGCGGTGGCGAGGGTCCTGCGCTTCCCGGAAAATTCACAGATTATCAACAGGTCGACATCGCTTTTTTCGCCCGCGTCCCCCCGGGAGCGCGAACCGAACAGTATTATTTTTTCGGGATTGAATTGTTTGACAATCCTGGCGGCCGCCGTGTGTATCAATGTTTCATTCATCTCGGTTTTCATACCGTGAGAAACTTAAAACTATTGAAAATCCGCATAATTACACACGCACGAAATTGTTTTAGTCAAGGAGATTTCATCGGAAGAGATAGCACTGGTTTTTTCGTGGTCGTGTTTTTCTGATTTTTGCGAGCCGGGACGGCGGTATCGGGAACCTCTCCGGGGGGAGCGCGAAGCACTTCTTGGATATCTGCTTGCCGGTGCGGTCGCTGCAGGCGCGTACCGGTGGCATTAAAGCGCGCATAATGATGCGCGCATTCAACGCCCTCACCGCGCCGCCGGGGCGCCCTCTGTCGCCTCTCGACATCCATGTCTCCGGCGACACTAGGCCATCCATGGCCGTCGCCCAGAGGGAGAGGGCTCTTGGACCTCACCGCGCCGCCGGCGCGCCCTCTCCCACGGGAGAGGGCTCCGTTATATGATACTAAAGGCACATCTACACCGCCATTCGTTTCCTCTCGCAACTCCCCCTTTCCTTTCTTCCGGGCTTAATGGGAGAGGGGGGCCGTGGGTGAGGGCGCTTCGGACGTCGGCACACCGGGACCTATGCCCGGTACACATGCTCATTGTGCCAGCGCAGGTATCCGCCGCCGGGCTGTTCCTGTATACGCGCCGGCAGCACCGCGAGCTTCTGGCCGTGATAGCGGTAATAATCCCTTCCGTTTTCGTACTCTTCCTTTATCCGCCTGCTCACCTCTACGGAATAGTCTTCCGTTACGGTGACGTATCCCCTGTCGAACAGCCGGTGGATGTCCGAGCGCAGCAGCAGGCCGTTGGCGATGGCGTGCGGTCCGGATTCGGCGTAGGGCTTTATGTGCGCGGCCTCGAGCGCCGGCACCGTGCGCTCGCCGCTTACGGCGCAGCGCCGCCCGTAGGCGTCCGTTATAAGCAGGCGGAAGCTGCCCTGCCCCACTCGTACCTTCGAGAGGAAGGTGCCGTAGAGGTTCGCCGTTGGCGTGTCCGCGACGAGGGAGTCGCCCTGTTTTATATCCTTTTCGAAGAAGCGGTATCGCTGAAGCCGCTCTTCCACGTTCGCCCAGATCGCCCGGCCCTCGGGCTCTTCGGTGGAATAGGTCTTGCCGCTTACGATGTTCTTTTTCCACGAGGGCGGCGCGTCGAACCAGTCTTCTTTTCTGAAAAATACGGGATCGGTCAGGATTATACAGCCGATTACCGGGTCCGGCTCGATGGTGTTTTTATCGTTCCGGTAACTCAGGATGGAGCTTCGGAATTCCGCGTACGTCGCGCTGCCGTTTCCGGCGCCGAAGGTGTCCCAGGCCAGCGACAGCGGGAGCCGCGAGTGGCTTACGAAAAAGCCAACGCCGCCTATGGCGTTTTCGGGATACTTAAGCTTGAAGAGGAAGGGGGCGCCGCGCTCGAGGGCTTTGAAGGATGCTTACCCGCCGGGTTGCCAGAAGTTTACGTCCTCCGGGTTGTTTGCCGAGAGGAAGGTGTACCAGTTGGTGTCGGTTACGCCGAGGTAGAGGTTCATGGGATGAGAATACTATATGCGACCAACATCATCAATTACAACAGTGCAGATATCCAAACGAGGCCATTTCTTCCAGTGCGCTTTCGATATCATACCTTTCGAACCGCGGCTTTAATTTTTCAACAATATCGATAATAGTATCTCTCGTGGCAGTTTTTCTTCTCGCGGCCAAATCCCGGTCTACGAACAGTATGGTAGCACGCAACTCAAGCTCACTGGCACTAAAACCACCAAATTCATCGACGACGCGGGAAAGAGCTTTATCAACTTCTGACGAACGAATAAAATCGGCGCCTTTTTCTATTAGCGCATCCGCACGTTCACCGGGCGAAATAACATAACCCGCGAACTCGGCAGAATAGTCTTCAACTACCACTCCGCCGATATGGGCTACGAGGTCCAGATCCTGGTGCAACTGGGAAGAGAAAGGACCATAATTATAAAATTCAAATTCGTACCCGGTAGGGATCCCGAAAAGATCGGTGAGTAAATATACTATCTTCTGTAAAGCGGTTTTTCCGAATTGCGGCCTCCTGTGTGCGAGTCGTCGGGCCAATTCCGTTATCAGCGCGTATCTGTTCCAGGGAACAAGCGCGTTCGAATCCATGCCACCCTCCGAATGCAGCTACTTATTTGATGATCGACCTGAGCAAGCGATTCGCGTCGTCCTTTTTTTCCGGCGGTACATACAGCCTGGTCTGGTTGACCGCCGAAAGCCCCTTGACCACCGGAGAAAGGAACGACAGGGGCGTTAGTATATTTGTTTTTGCGTCAGATTCAGCAAGAATCCTGATGTCCGCCGCATCATCCTTATACCAGGAGTTTTCCGCCTTGTCAACAATTATTGCAAAATCACTTAAGGGAACCTCTAAAAATTAAAACTTTTAGCAATATCAGAAATCGTAACCCTTGATTTAATCAGGAGTTGCAACTTTATCAACCTCAAAAATGTTAA
>CAZEAH010000429.1:0-3390 GCA_964510075.1 uncultured Leptospirales bacterium
AGATGGTCGTGCGCGTTGATGAGTCCCGGGGCGAGTACGCCGTTCTCTATTTCGAGGGTAAGCGAGGTTCTGGGCTTGTCCCGGGTTATTCTTTCTATTTTGTTGTCTTTTATCTCCAGGCCGCCGCTCTTCGAGACGTCTTCGGGTGTCAGAACGGTTACTCCGCTAATACCCCACTCTTTCATTCCGCATTCCTTCCTGCATGCTGGTTGTGCGCACTCAAAGCGGCCGCGAAACCCGTCATGCGGCCGGAACGCTATTGCCCGGGAAAACCGCCTCGCCGCCTTACCTGTCCGAAAGGCCGGAAGGCGTCCTTCCCTCTCTTCTATAATCAGAACATCCGGCCGAAACCGGAGCGGAAAAAGCGACCCCAGAAATTTTAGGTATACGACAGGGTCCAGTCAAGAAAAATATACACACCACCGCCGCGAGGGCTCACCGGAGCCCGTTGTTTTCTTATCGGTCCATATCGACGGGCAAAACACCCCTAATACTTAAATTTTTCGAGTATATCCTTGGCGGCCGCAGCCGGTTTTCTGCCGTAATATTCCATCAGCAGATCGCACCGGTCGGTGAAAAAACCGTCGGCCCCGAAGAAGCTGAGCAGTGAAAACTGCCACGGCGCGTTAACCGTGTACACGTGGACGACTAGCCCTTGGCGGTGGGCCTTCCCCAGATTCCACGGAAAGGCGACGTACCCGACCGGACCGATTCCCGTTCCTATCTCCGCCGCCGCGGCGACAAGAGCCTTCCAGCCCGTTTCCTTTTCCATTTTCTCGTCGACCAGGTACGTGCGCGGAACGGCCGGGGCCGCCTTGGCGAAGGTCTCCACGCTTTGCCTGCTGAAGGACTGAAAAATGACCCTTCGGGGATCGAGCCGGCCGCGCGCCGCGAGCGTCCTGATAATCTCGTGTTCGATGCCCGGATACGCCTCAGGGTTTTTGCTTTCGATGTACAGTCCGAGCGTCCTTCCGGCGGCCGATGCGATGGCAACGACCTCTTCGAACGTAAGGACCCGGAGCCCCCTGTAGGAGGGGCGCGCCCTGTCGGGGAAGCGCGCGTTGAACCACGACCCCGCGTCGAGCGACTTCACCTCGGCAAGGGTGAAATCGCCGACCGGATTTTTAGCGCGGGTCGGAAAGCGCTCCGACACGTCCGTGGTCCGCTCGAAGGTGTCGTCGTGATAGGCGATGAGCACGCCGTCGGAGGTGCGCTGAACGTCGATCTCGATGTAATCGGCGCCGAGATCGCGCGCCAGGATATAGGCGGGGGCTGTCGCTTCGGGAGCGAGATAGGAAGCGCCGCGGTGGGCGATTACGGCCGGATACGCGACCCCCAGCCGTTCGGCGGCTGCCCTGCCCGCGGATGGGGACGCCGCAAGGCGAACCAGCACCGCGGCCGATGCTAATACAATAACGACAATCGAGAGAGCGATCGAGACTCGTCGTACCATGAAAGACCCCCGTTTGGAATTTTTCCTACATGGTTCACAGCGACCGCCTCTTTTCAATTACTATTTCAGACGGCGGCGGAAGCTCCGGCCGGCAGGACCGGGGGCGGAAATTCAATATCCCGTCAGAGGCAGAGAATCTCGTCTTCGGTAAGGTCCTCCACGCGGACCGGATCGATTCCCTTAATGCGCGCGACGAGCTCCCTGGAGGCCATCTCGGGCATGGTGAGAACGATGCGGTAGTGTTTGTCGCGCAGCCAGGCGAAGAACCTCCATGCATAGCACTCGGCGCAGTGTTCCGCCTTTTTATTGAGATACGCGTCACCCTGCAGCCCCTCGAGCGGCTCGTGGCGCGGACAGCCGATATCGACACAGAACATCCCCGACTGATACCGTTTGCTCATAACGCCCTCCGATCGGCGTGGTTTTCCCCGCGGTTTCGTCGCGGGTGCGTCTGATCCATAAATATAGCTCGAATATTTATATGTGTCATTATATAATTAAAACATGAGATTATGTCCAGCCATTAATATGTGCGGAGCCCGCTCCGGCTGGTCGGCGACCAACGGCATGGTTGTGGATCATGCCTTCGCGTGGCGCGGGACGGGGAAGGTGTACGGCCTTTTCGTGATGGGATTCTCGAACACGACGCAGACCGTGTCGAAGAGCGGTTCGACCACCTGGTAACGGATTACCTCCCCGGGCGTGCCGTCGGCGAAGACCGCGCCCTCCTTCAGCGCGATGATCCGCGAACAGTAATCGGAGGCAAGGTTGATGTCGTGAAGCACCGTAATGATGGTCGTACCCGCGGCGTTCAGCCCGTAAAGAACGTCCATAATCCGCACCGCGTGCCGAATGTCGAGGTGAGACACCGGCTCGTCGAGCATGATGACGCGCTCGCTCTGCGCAAGGGCCCGCGCCACGTACACGAGCTGACGCTCCCCGCCCGAGAGACCCGTTACGAGCCTGTCGCGCAGATGGGCCGCACCGACGGCCGACAGGGCGGCGCGAACCCTCTCTTCGTCGGCGGCGGAGGACAGGCCCCAGAGTTTTCTATACGGGAACCTCCCAAGACGCACGAAATCGACCACGCTGAAGGACGGAATGTTTTCCATAAGCTGATACACCACGGCGAGTTCGCGCGCGCGCGCTGCCTCGCCCATGGACGAAACGGACCTTCCGCGGAAAAGCGCCTCACCGGAGGAGGGGACGACGGCCCCGCACAGGGTTTTCAGGAGGGTGCTTTTCCCCGCGCCGTTCGGACCGATGATCGCCGTCATCTCCCCCTCCGCGAACGAGAGATCGACGCCCTTCAACACATCGCCCGCGCCGTAGTCTGCGCGCAGATCGCGCACTTCGAAAAGCCCCTTCATCCCACACCCCTCCCTTTTCGAAGCAAAAGCACCAGGAAGAAGGCGCCCCCCAGAAACCCGGTGATCACCCCCACGGGGATCTCGTACGGCACGGCGACGGTCCTCCCGATGGTATCGCAGACGACGAGAAAAAAGGCGCCGCCAAGTGCCGAGGCGGGAAGGAGCCTCTGGTGGACCGGCCCCACCAGGGCGCGTGCCGCGTGCGGCACGATGAGGCCCACAAAACCGATCACCCCGGCAAGCGCCACCGCGAGCGCCGCGAGGAGTCCCCCGATCCAGAAGACCGAACGCGTGTCGGCCGCCGATACGCCGAGCGAACGGGCGAAATCCCCGCCGAAGGAAATGACATCGAGATGACGGTGAAGAAGGAAGGCCGCACATAACAGAACGAGCGCGAAGAGGCCCATACGGTTGAGCGCGTCATAGCGCGCGAGCGAGAGGTCGCCCATCAGCCACATAAGGGCCTTGTGCACCATTTCCGCGCGCGAAAGCGCGAAGATGAGCATGACGCCGGAGGAAAAGATGAAGCTGAGCGATATGCCCCCCAGGATGATGCCGCCGGGACCC
>CAZEAH010000430.1:0-3389 GCA_964510075.1 uncultured Leptospirales bacterium
GTTCACTCCAAAGATGCCCGGATACATAGAGGGGGCACCAACGTCGTCGACGTTGAGGACGTGGCGCGGGCGCACATCCTGGCCGCGAAGAAGGGCAGGGTGGGCGAGCGCTACCTCCTCGGAAACGAGAACCTCACCGTCTAGGAGTATTTCGGTATGATCGCCGAGGTGGCGGGCGTGCGGCCGCCGCGCATAAAGATACCGTACCGCGCCGCCGTGGCCATGGGCTATCTTTTCGAGCTGGGTGCCTTCATCACCCGCAGGCCGCCCGTCGTCACGGCATCGGAGGTTCGCATAGGCAGGCTGCAGGAGTGGTACGACTGCTCGAAGGCGGTAAACGAGCTGGGCATGCCGCGCACGCCCGTGCGGGTGGCCATTGGCAAGGCCCTCGACTGGTTCCGGGAGAACGGCTACCTGGCGGAAAAAGGGTGAGGCCGCGCGTGCAGTTGGCGTTATTTGATACACATCATGGAGAATCGCATGAAGAAAACCGTCGCACGGGTCGCGCTGGTCATCATGCTCGCGCCGTCCGTCCTCGCGCAGTCCGCGCCCGCCGGGCGGGCTGAGACCGTACGCGCGTTCCGCGTCGAGGCGGAAGCCCTCGTCTTCACCGTGTACGATTCCGGCTACACGGACAAATCCTCGTTCCGGCTCGATATCACGAAAGCCGGCGGCGTCTACGAGATCGAGCTGGTCCGCGTAAAAGAAGATTCGGGGAAGATGATGCCCCGGCCCGTGGAGATCGTCTTCACGAAAGACGAGCTTGAGGACCGGCTTAACATCAAGGCGCGAATCCGCGTGCGCAACGCCTTCCAGTTCGGCTGGCTGCGTCTCTGAGGCGCGCGGCGATGCCGAAACCCCTGAACGAGCTGACGCCCGCGGAGCTCGGCAAGCTCTTCCCGGTCATTCTCGCGGACTACGACGGGCGCTGGCCGCGCTTCTACGAGGAGGAGCGCGCCGCCCTCCTGTCGGCGCTCGCGGAAGTGCCGGTGTTAAGCGTCGAGCACATCGGAAGCACCGCCGTGCCGGGCCTCAGGGCCAAGCCGACCATCGACATCCTGGCGCAGGTGGAGACCGCGGCCGATAATACCGCGATCATAGGCGCGATGAGGCGTTCCGGCTACGAGTGCACCGAGCGCCCGATTAACCCGCCCCCGCACATGATGTTCATGAAAGGCTACACGCCCGAGGGCTTCCGCGGGCAGGCCGTGCACATCCACGTGCGCCATCCGGGCGACTGGGACGAGCCGCGCTTCCGCGATTATCTCATAACGCACCCCGACACCGCGCGGGAGTACGCGGCGCTCAAGGAGGAGCTCGCGTTGCGATTTCCAAACGACCGCGAGGCCTACACCGATGGCAAAACGGAGTTCATCCGGCGGGTAATGGAGCGGGCGAGGGCGCGGGGGTAGAGACCGGCAGTACGGGATATCCGGGCTGATGTCGGCATCTTATTCCGGGGGAGGACGAAGGATGACTCGAACGACAATAGTGTATATCGTCGGCATGAGGAATAAGCAATTTGGCGCTTGACAAACCGGGAAATACGATAGGAAAATAAACGCGACGTTTTCATGTTTGGGGGACCGATGATGCGGCCGGAAGTTAAAAATGAGATCAAGAAGATCGCGGCCCGTGTGGCTCAGCATACCGCCGCGCGCAGGATAATCCTTTTCGGTTCCTATGCCTCGGGCACGCAGAACAAGGGCAGCGACCTGGATATATGCGTTATCACGGACGATACCCGGCGAAAAGTGGATATCCTCAGGGAATTGAATCGTACCATAGGATATGAGTCGACTATACCGCTCGATATTGTTGTCTATTCCACCAGGGAATTCTATGATCGAGCGGATTCACTGACGAGCCTTGAGAGCCGCATATTGAAAACGGGCGTCGATATACATCCGTGAAAAAAGCGAAAGAAAGCGGCGAATGGGCCGATCTGGCTGCCATGGACCTTGCGTCAGCGCGCTTTCTTGTGGCGATGGAGCCCGGTCCATCAAGAATAAGGGAACCTCTATTAATTAACATTTTTGAGGTTGATAAAGTTGCAACTCCTGATTAAATCAAGGGTTACGATTTCTGATATTGCTAAAAGTTTTAATTTTTAGAGGTTCCCATAATATGTTACCTGTGTCAGCAGTCGGCCGAAAAAATGCTCAAGGCATTCCTGGTGTATCGGGATATTCCTCCGAAAAAAACGCATGATCTCATATCTCTGCATAAAACGTGTATTGAACAGGAACCGGAATTTTCAGTCTTAAAAGAAGCATGTGCCGATCTCAATGTCTATGCGGTTGAAGCCCGTTACCCCTCTTCTCTCGAGCTGACTTCCAATGACGCGGAAAAGGCCATCAGAGATGCCGAGTGTATCCGGCATTTTGTATCACTGCGATTGCCGGATCGGTGAAATGTATCGTTTATGCCCGTCCTCTGATGCTCCTGGCTAATGCCGTCTGCCGGACTACCTGGGACACTCCAGTATAGTATCGAAGCCATCAAGCAGCGCGCACGATGCGTGCGAGACGAGGACGGTCTATGGATGGACCTCCCGCAGCCGAAGACTAAGACAACGGAAAAACCTGCAGCAAAACACACAGCGCCATACCCGACAATAATTCAGAACCACCAAGCGTTACCCGAAACAGCAAGCCAAGCCGCGCGGCGTGTGAGCGCAGCCGCTCGGTGCCGCACAGGATGTGCCAATGTCGGCGAAGCGACAGGAGGTCGCGTCTTTCGCCGACCGTTTGAGAGCGCGCTTTTATGGTCCTTTCTTTTCCGCGTTGAAAAGAAAGGACGAAGCCCCATTGTGCGGGAAAGCGCCGCATCGCGCAATGGACGTTATGCGAATTAGATGAGAAGGCGTCCGGTGAAGATCACCCGCTCACGCCGAAACCAGCTCTCTCCCCGCCGCCCCGATGGCGGCAAGCAGCGGAAAAAGAAACAGGCACCACGCGTGCCGGTACACCGGCATGGCCCAGTCGAATCCGCCGATAAGCGCGTACCCAAAGGCCGTCGCGGCAAGCGCGCACAGCGCGGCCGACGCGAGGCCCGCGAACACGGCCAAAATGATGCGCCTGCGGCTGGAGGCCCCGCCGGCGCCCGCGGCGACGACGACGCCGCCAATAAGCGGGAGAATCGCCGCAAGCGGGGCGACCTCCCCGAGGGAGGGAACGCGCGTTGAAATGGATGAAGAAGAAATCGACAATGCCGGAAATAACGCCGGACGCGAACACGACGGCGGCGACATGCCAGGAACGCGTCGCCATGAGTGCGCGCCTCCGGGCGCGCTCGCGGATACGGCGGCGTTTGGTGAGCGGCAGGTTATAGAACAGGCTGAACACCCAGTGCTCTAACAGCACCCCCTTCTCGCCGAAGACGGGGAC
>CAZEAH010000431.1:0-3374 GCA_964510075.1 uncultured Leptospirales bacterium
TCGGCTCGATCCATTTGCTCACATCGGCCGCGTCGATAATGCTTTCCGATACGGCACGCAGCTTGTCCTTGTTCTTCTCGCCGGCGTATACCTTGAAGTTCCTGGAAAGCGTGTCGCCCGCCCTTAACTCGTCGAGCGGCAGATACATGCCCGCCCTGAAGCCCGTTCCCGGCCTGTTGTCGGAGATTATGCCGGTACCGGAAAAATCCTCCGGAATCATTATGAGGAGGAAATATCTGCTCATCATCCCCACCCACTGAATGACGCCGTTTTCTTTCTTGACGATCCCCTCCTTGCTGAAAAAGCCGCCGCCCTTTGAGGTTTTCTCGAAACTGCCGTCAACCGAATAAATACCGTGGACCTGGTTGTAGCTGTTATCGAAGTCCATAGAGGGACCGAGGAAATCGGAGGCGGAGAAAATGACCGCGCCGCCGGGGAGAACGACACTGCGTGTGCCCGCGTTCTGTATCCTGAAGGAAACCGTAAAGAAATCGGCCTCCTTTGAAAATCGATAGGTCTTTTCCACACGAACCGGAACGTCCTGAAGAGTGATCGCGGCGACAAACTGCACTTCTTCCCCGGTCACCCTGCCGAGGCCCCACAGCGCCTCGTCGAGCGCGCCGCCCTGAAGAAACTCGTTCTCGCTCAGATGCACCGGAAAATCGAACACTCCTTTCGCCTCGAAACCGCTGTTGTCGACAACAAGCTCGGTCCCGCGCTCATTGTATTTGAAGCTCTTAACCACCGCGCCCCGATTGCTCAGCACGACCGTGTAGTTGTCCGTTTTAACAGAGACGGTTTCCTCGCGCGACGCGCCCTTTACCGATATGGCGGTACGGTCCGCTTGACGTACGGCCTCCCGGGGAGACGGCACATCGGCCGCTTTCTCAACCCGCTCTTCCTGAACGGGGGCCTGTTCCTGGTGCTGATCGTGGGGCCTGACGAAAAAATATGACCATAACAGCCAGACTCCCAGCGCAAGCACGACTGCAAGCAATGTTCTTTTTTCCATTATTCATCCTTCTGGGGCTAGTGATGTCGTCCATTTAATATCGAGATTGTTACACAACGTACCCGGCTCGCGCGAAATCGCGCGCGGTATGACGGGGCGCAAGGATCGATTCCTTGAAGAGAGGGAGATACGTCGACGGCACGGCGGGCGACGACCGGGAGGGATCCCCGGGTCTTACGGTACCGGATCGTACCCTCCGTCGCAGAGAGGATTGCAGCGGACAACCCGCGCGACCGACAGCATAAGGCCTTTAACCAGCCCGTGTCGCTCCAGCGCTTCCATCGCGTACACGGAGCATGTCGGAGTGAACCTGCACGCGCGAGGAAGATATGGTGAAATGAGCATTTTATAAAGCCCTATCAGTTCCTTCAATACTCTTGCCGCAAGGGCACCAGCTTTGTTCATTGTTTCAGCACACCCGACATTCTGAATAGGCTTTGTATGGAATCGCGCGCCTGCCGGTATTCGAGTTCGGCGAAGATACCGGTCGGGCGCAGCACGAGAAAAAATCCTTTCTCCATCGACGGCAGAATCTCCCGGCAAATGGCCCTTATTCGTCTCTTCGCCGCATTCCTCTCACATGCACACCCATATCTTCCGCCGACGGAGATTCCTATTCGAACCGATCGGGCGTCTCCAGCGCGGCCGTCGCCTTCTCCCGATGAATTCCCTTTCGTTTTCAATCGTAACACGATCAACTGTATTCCTTCGCTATTGAATCGTCTCCCCTTCTTGAAAACCTCTTGATAATTCCCTCTTCCCTTCAAGGAATATATCTTCTTCACCCTTCAGTATCTCTATTTAGGCAGTCTCTTCTCGTCGGATACGGTCAGCTTATGCCTTCCTTTCGCCCTTCTCCTTCTCAGCACCTCCCTGCCCTCCGGCGTGCTCATACGCGCGCGAAAACCGTGCGTTCTGTACCGTTTGAGTCGGCTCGGCTGAAATGTCATTTTCATGGCTTACACCTCATTATTAATATCATATAGTTGCATTGGAAAACGGCATCCAATTGATCTTCTCGAACGGCAATACCACATTATCCCCTGCGGCGAAGCAGGGTTCGGATACAAAGGCCGATTAAAAAGCCTTTCCAGTCAAGAGGAAAAAGATAAATCGCATTAAATTAATGTCAAATCCTTTTTGGAGGGGAGAAGACCGTCTATTTTCGCGCATATACTTCAATTGTGTCGGAAAAACGAAGAAGCGGGGCGAGCCCCCTGTACAGGAGAGCGAAAGGAGTATACAGAGGGGATCCGCGCGGCACCACTCTTTCGGGGTGAACTCCGGACACGCGCACTCTGACCGTTCGAAATCCCATCCGTTTCATAATTCGCACGGCGACCATGGGTGAAAAATCAATCCTGTGGTCGCTGGGGTGCCTTGCGGCCCATTCCCGGCGATCCAATAAGAACTGCGGCCCGAAGACCGAAGGGGCGGAAAAGGCGAAAACACCCCCCGGATTCAACAGGGCGTAAATGCGCTGAATAATCTCACGGGGATGCGCGCAGTGCTCTATAAAATACCATGCGGTAATTATATCGAAGGTCTCATTAAACTCCGTGTCCTCGAAAGCCGAGTTAATAACACGAAGTCCCGATTCGCTCCTGCAGCGTTGCGCCGCGTAGCGCGACAGCTCTACACCGCATATCCGTCCGATTCCCGCGTCCCGCGCGCTTTCCATAAAGAACCCAAGGGCCGAGCCAAGGTCGAGCAGGCTCAGCTTTTCACGGCGCACCCTCCTGCCGTACAGGGAGAAAATTCGAACAAGACGCGCGTCAGCAAAGCGCCGAATTGCGCCCCTGTCCTCCGCGTATGTTTTTCCATACTGGGCACGGTAATCGTCGAGAAAATAGTTCTCGTCGTAGTCCTGGCGCCGATATGCGGAATTGTAGATGATGCCGCAACGGCGACACCGGTAAAATTCACCGCCGCAGCCGTGAAGAGACATCCCGGTCGCCGCCCCGCATACAGGGCAGCCACGTTCATCCGGTGAAGGGCCGTCCGGCCCGTTAGCCGTTCTTTTTCCTTTTTTTCGCCGTCTCAATGACGATGGGGACTCCCTTGATCTTCACATTTTCAAACGAGAGCAGTACGAGCTCCGCGTACTGTTCGGGTACCTCGAGAAAAGAATAGGTGGGGTGTATGTCTATTTTCCCTATCTGCTTTCCGTCCACACCGGATCTTTTGACCACCTCGCGGATAAGGTCACCGGGCGAGATCCCGTGATTTTTCCCTATGTTGATGAAAAGACGGGCGCGTCCGTCCTTGATGTCCTCGAAAACAACCGATCCGGCGGCCTGTTTCCGGGCGAACCTGTCGGGAGAGATATCGAGCCTCGAAATGTCTCCAAGGCTCTCCTTCA
>CAZEAH010000432.1:0-2847 GCA_964510075.1 uncultured Leptospirales bacterium
GCGGAGGGCTTCGAAACCGATACCGCCGAAGTCATGGCGGATGAAGAAAAGGAAGCGGAGCGCGAAAACGCCTAGGGCCGCGTCAGTGCGGCCCTGTTTCGGTCTCAACGGCCGTTCAGTTTAGCGAATAACCTCATTGATCAGCTTGCCGAGCGTCTGGTCGTGGGTGTGGATGGTTTTCTGGTTGGCCTCGTAGCTTCGCTGAACCTCGATCATGTCCACCATCTCGCGAACGGCGCTCACATTGGATTTTTCCAGGAATCCCTGAATCACCTTTATTTCGCCGGGGGGCAGCGCCGGGCCGGAGAATTCCGTCTCGCGGTAGAGCGTGGCCCCTTCCTTCTTGAGTTCGCGGATGTTCTCGAAATCGGCGAGTTTGAGCCTGTCGATCACCACGGGCTGCGACCAGTCGTTGCTCGCCATGCTCACCGGGTCGCGCGGGTCGAGCGACAGGCCGGCGTTGACGATCACCTCGCCGCGCTCGTTTATTATAAAATTGTTTTCCTGAACACGTATGGGACCGTTCTCACCCATCAGGGGATAGCCCGCGTGGGTGACGATTACGCCTTCCTGGTTGACGGTGAACGCGCCGTCGCGGGTGTAGCGTTCGCCGCGCTCGGTATTTACGGTGAAAAAGCCCCGTCCCTCGAGGGCAAGGTCCAGGGTGTTTTCCGTGCGCTGCAGGGAGCCCTGGTCGAACTGGGTGTACACCTCGTTCACCTCGACGCCCGTCCCGAGCTTGCCGACGAAGGGCATGGTGTCGTACGAGCCCGCGGGCGTTATTCCCAGCCCGTCGTCGTTGATGCGCCTGATCAGCATGTCCGGAAACGATTTGAAGAGCGTGAGGTCCTTCTTGAATCCGGTCTGGTCAACGTTGGCCAGGTTGTTCGCGACGACGTCCATGCGCGCCTGCTGGGCGATCATCCCCGCGGCGCCGGTGTAGATTCCTCGGAGCATATCAGGGCTTTCCTCCTTCCTCCCTGATAATATCGGCACCCAGCGCGGATAACTTTTCAGATAATTTCTCGTAGCCGCGGTCCGAGTGGTAGATGCGCCGGATCTCGGTGCCGTTCTCCGCCGCGAGGGCCGCGAGCACCAGGGCCGCTCCGGCGCGCAGGTCCGACATCATCACCGTGGCCGAGGTGAGGCGCTTCACGCCCTTCACCACGGCGACGTTCCCCTCGAGCGTAACGTCGGCGCCCATGCGCCTGAGCTCGCCGACGTGGGTGAACCGGTTTTCGAAGATGGTCTCGATGATCACGCTGATGCCGGGCAGGGTGGTCATGAGCGCCATCATGGGCGCCTGGAGGTCGGTGGGAAAGCCCGGATGCGGGAGCGTGCGCACCAGCGTGCCGCGCAGGTTCCTTCCGGGATGGACGCGCACCGCGTCCTTCTTTTTATCGATGATAAAACCGATTTCCGAAAGGGTGGTCGTGAGCGCCTCGATGTCGCCGGGCGCCGCCTTCGTTACGGTGATGTCGCCCCTGGTGATCGCCCCGGCGAGGAGATAGGTGCCCGCTTCGATACGGTCCGGCATGATCGTGTAGCTTGTCGGTGTGAGCTTTTTTACTCCTTCGATCAGGATGCGCTCGGTGCCGAGCCCCTTTATCTTCGCGCCCATCTTTATCAGAAAATTTCCCAGGTCGACGATGTCCGGCTCCATCGCGCAGTTCTCGAGCACGGTGGTGCCCCTGGCCAGCACCGCGCCCATCATGAGGTTGGCCGTCGCGCCGACCGATACCTGCCGCATGGGGAACTGGGCCCCCGCGAGGCGTCCCGCGCGGGCCTTGATGTAGCCGTGTTCGATATCGATCTTCGCGCCCATGGCCTCGAAGCCGGAGAGGTGGATGTCCACCGGGCGCTCGCCGATGGCGCATCCGCCGGGTAGCGAGACGTCGGCCTCGCCGCAGCGCGCAAGGAGCGGGCCCATCACGTACACCGAGGCCCGCATGGTCTTTACGAGGTCGTAGGGCACCTCGGCGTTGCAGAGGGAGTCGACGCTTATTTTCAGCGTGTTCCGCGCGGTGTCGAATTCGCACTTCGCGCCCAGGTATTCGATGACCTTTATGATGGTCTTTATATCCATGAGGTCGGGCACGTTTTTAAGCACCGTCTCACCCTCGGCCAGCAGGCTCGCGACGATGATCGGGAGCGCCGCGTTCTTGGCTCCCGAAATGGGAACCTCGCCCTTGAGTTTTCTGCCGCCGCGAATCCGGTATATGTCCATTGCCGTATCCTAGAATTTTCCTTTCTTGATGTCGTTGATGTCGTCGAGCTTCTTCTTGATGTCGTAGACCTCCCTGCCGAGGTTCTTTATCGTTCCCATGGCCCTGGTGCCTCCGAAGAGAACGACCAGGATGAGCACGATGATTATGAGTTCCCACATTCCGGGCATCGGAATCCTCCCTTGCGCGAAGTACGCGGCGTGCCGTTTTTCGGGGATGGTGCAAAGCCGCCCGCCGACGGCCGATATATCCGGCCGGGGCGGGCTTTTGTCAAATGAAAAAGGGGCGGGTTATCTGTAGCGGATCACACTGCCGCGGACGTGGATGATGTCGACCGTCCCCAGCACCCAGTGCTGGCGCTCGCGCCAGGTCCGCACGAAGATGAGGTTATCGCCGCCCTTCGAGGCGACCGCCTCCTCTATGGCCTTTTCGCGGTCGGCGCGGGGGGTCACCGGGAAGAACCAGAAGAGACGAAAGGCGCTGTGCATGCCCTCCGCCTCGCCCAGCACCTCGTAGTCCATGCTGTCCATCGTCCGGGCGTTCGTCGAAACGCCCGTAAGGTTGGTTTTTACGCTCACGCAGCCGGCCATAAGCGCAGCGAGCATGAGTAGTGTTGCCGCCA
>CAZEAH010000432.1:2857-3371 GCA_964510075.1 uncultured Leptospirales bacterium
CCGCAATTCGGCGGCGCGGGGGGGCCGGGTACGCCTTCTTATTTTTTCCGTACATTTGGTTTCTCCACCGGGATGAATTTAACGACCTCGCCCTGGACCCGTACTGTCGTCACGCTGAAGAGTACAAACCAGTAGGTCCGCTCGCGGCAGGTCACGTCGATCATGGCGTCGCCCTTCTTCTTGCCGATCGCCTCGGCGAAGGCTTTGTCTACGTCGGGCCGGCCGCGCATCCACAGTCCCAGGAATGACCAGGTGGACGAGCTCCCGCTGGACCATCCCAGGTTTTCGTACTTCGTCGTTTCGCCGATCGGCACGGTCGATTCGAGCCTGGGCACCGGCGTGCTGGCGCATGCCGTGAACAGCAGTGCGCTGATGAGCGCGATGGCCGCCGTGTTGTGTTTTCTGTTATGCATAGTGTACCTCTTGTTCTTCATATGGCGCGGATATCCATCCGCGCTTTCGTGAAGGCATCGCTCTGTGGCGCGGATGCTCGCCCTGTGGCGCGGATGCCCAT
>CAZEAH010000433.1:0-3340 GCA_964510075.1 uncultured Leptospirales bacterium
GCCGGGAGCCGCTCTCAAGGAGTTTCACGAAGACCTCCTGCGTCGCGTCGAGCGCCCTGTCCTCGTCGCGCAGAAGAAACCGGCAGCGGCGCAGGACCATCGGGCCGTATCTGCGGTAATACGCTTCGACGTCGATCGCCATCAGAGCGGCCCTTTCGTCATGTCGTACTGTGTAACACCGCGGAGGCGTACATCCGTCACCCCGGTGCCGCTATTTTTTCGCGTTTTCACGCGCCCCATCATCCGCCTATCATCCATGGATTTTACCGAGCAGCCACGCCATGTTCACGCCGAGCATTTCCATTGTGCGCATACCCTCCTCGTCCGACTCCACCTCGCCGATCTCGCGCCCCACGGCCATATTCCAGTACACCGAGCCTGGCACGATCATTTCGTTAATGAGAAAGAAAGCGTTTATGGTATCGAAGACGTGGAGCGAACCCGCCCGCCGCACCGCGCTCACCGAGGCGCCCAGCTTGCGGCGAAACATGTTGTCGTTGCCGCGCGCCACATAGCCGGACCGGTCGATGAGCGCCTTGGTCTCGGGGGTGACCCCGGCGAAATAGGTGGGGGAGCCGATGATGATGCCGTCCGCCGCGAGCATTTTCTCGATGCATTCGTTCACGATGTCCGAATCGATCGAACAGCGCCGGTCCCTGCGCTCCCTGCATTTCCCGCAGGCCGTACAGCCCCGCACGGGCCTGCCACCGATGTGCACCATCTCGCATTCGATCCCCGCGGCCTCGAGCGGACCGAAGACCTTTCTGATCAACAGGGACGTATTGCCCGTTTTCCGCGGACTGCCGTTAAAGGCCACGACCTTCATGATATACACCTCCCGTCAGTGCTGAACGCCGACGCGCGTTAACAGGCTTCTACCGCGGGCGATGCGCGCGGGCAAGAATAAAATAAAAAAGGGCGCGGTCGCCCGCGCCCTTTTTTCGCATCGTGCCGGCATGCGGCCTGACCGCTACTCCTCCGGGGCCCCGGTGAATATCGAGCGGCTCGCCTTGATGACCGCGGCCTCGCCGCCGAGAATAGTATCGAGCTTGCCGAAGTATTCGGGAAACTCGTAGCCGATGAAGAACTGGCCCGCCAGTACCTTGCCCGCGTAGTAGGCCGCTTCCGCGTTGTCGGCAAGAATCTTCTCGCGGTCCGCTCCCTTCGCCTCGCCCACGAGTTCCTTTATCTTCGGCGCGCAGAGCGTCAGGCTCCACAGGTGGAGCCACGCCAGGCAGGCCATAAACATGGCCTTTCTGAGCTGGGAGGCGTTCATGAAAAGGTTCATGAACGCGCCCTTCGCCATCTGGCCCTTGAGAAACTCGATCGTCTCGTCGAGCTTCGCCATGCCCTTTACGACCAGGTCGACATACTTGTCCTCAACGACTCCCCTGGCGGCCTTTACCACGTCGTCCACGCGTTTGCGCCACACGCCGTAGTTGTACTGGTCCTTGTTCATGAGGATCTTGCGCATGGTGAGGTCCATGGACTGGATGCCGTTGGTCCCCTCGTAGATCGCGAACAGCTTGGAGTCGCGGTAGAACTGTTCCACCGGGTAGTCGGCGCAGTAGCCGTAGCCGCCGAACACCTGCATGGCCTCGGAGGTTACAAGCACGCCGGTGTCGGTGTTTCCCGCCTTGCATATGGGTATGAGGAGTTCGACCAGGGCCGTGGCCTCCTTCTTCTGCTCTCCTTCGTAGACGTGCTCCAGGTCGAGGTGGTGCGACAGGTAATAGGTGAGCATGCGCATCCCCTCCACATAGGACTTCATCCAGAGAAGCATGCGTTTCACGTCCGGATGTTCGATGATGGCGACCTGCGGCGCGGCCGGGTCCATCATCTGCGTTACGTGCACGCCCTGTTTGCGGTTCTTCGCGTAGGTAAGCGCGTGCATGTAGGCGGTGCTGGACACCGACAATCCCTGAATCGCCACGTCGGTCCGCGCCTCGTTCATAAGCTGGAACATGATCTTCATGCCCTGGCGCTCCTGGCCGAGGAGCCAGCCCCTGCAGTTGCCGTTGTCTCCGAACGAGAGCGTACAGGTGGCCGAACCGTGAAAGCCGCACTTGTGCTCGATGCCGCTGCACACCACGTCGTTCGGGGCGCCGATTGAGCCGTCAGGATTCACAAGGTATTTCGGGACAAGAAATATCGAAATGCCCTTGGTGCCCGGAGGGTCGCCCTCGATGCGCGCGAGCACGGGATGGATGATGTTCTCATATAGGTCGTTATCGCCCGCGGTAATGAATATCTTCTGCCCGACGATTTTGTACGTGCCGTCGTCCTGCCGGAATGCCTTGGTCTTGAGCGCTCCCACATCCGAACCGGCGTCGGGTTCGGTGAGGCACATGGTGCCGCCCCAGGTCCCGTTCAGCATTTTTTCGAGATAGATGCTTTTAAGCTCGTCGCTGGCATAATTCATGAAGAGCGCGGCCGCGCCGTGCGCAAGGGCCGGATAGCTTACGAAAGCGACGTTCGCCGTGCAGAAGTACTCGTAGCACGAAAAGCCGACCGAATGGGGTATCCCCATTCCCCCTACCTCCGGATCGTCGAAAATGCCGACAAATCCTGCCTCGTTGAAGGCCTTCAGCGGGGCCCGGAATGCCTCGGGCGCCTTCACCTGTTTTGTGTCCGGATCATAACGGGCGCCGATCTTGTCGCCGTCCCCGCAGGTCGGATAGATCTGCTCGATCGCCATTTTCTCCGCGAGCTGCAGCGTGTCCTCCAGCATGTCCTTGTCGAGCCCGGAATATTTTTCGAATTTGGTGAGATCGTCGACCTTCAGCATCTCGAACAGGACGAAGCGCACGTCCCTCGAGTCCACCAGCTTGTTGAGCGCCATGTAACCCTCCTCGAATATCGTGTGTAATATATCGTCGCGTCCTCATTCCGGCGCACCCGGTTCCACTCTCCGGGCCGCGCGGCGGACGTCAATGCGCGCTTCGGGTGCTCTTCGCGGCGTTACGCGCCTTGCGCGGTGAACAATTGCGCCGGTCTGATGGCATTCAATGAACCATGTAATTTATGATATAAACATAATATTGTAATTTAATTATACAACGTAGAACGCGATTTCCTGTCAATCACGTTTCGATGAGGGACGGGTTTTTATGCCCTCTTCCCGCCCCCCCCCGTGAACGAAAGAAAAGGGATATCGCGCACAAACAAAAACGGCGGCCTTTCGGGCCGCCGTTTTTGTTTGTTCCAGGAATGTAAGCGCGCTCAGCCTTCCAGCGCTCCGGTAAAGATTTCCGGGCTCACCTTGATGACGGCCGCTTCGCCGCCGAGCAGTCCCTCGATCCTTCCGAAGTATTTGGGAAATTCCATGCCGATGTAGAAC
>CAZEAH010000434.1:0-3329 GCA_964510075.1 uncultured Leptospirales bacterium
GCGCCAGGGGGATCTGGGGTTGTGAGCCGCGCCGGGGATTGCATCGGGGCGGGACTCCATCGCCTATTCGGAGATAGTGGGAAAGACCCTGGCCGAGATAGCGAAGCGCGACCGCAGGGTGGTCGCCGTAACCGCGGCCATGAAGATGGGCACCGGGCTCTACGAGTTCGAAAAGCAGGCCCCCGGGCGTTTTTTCGACGTGGGTATCGCCGAGCAGCACGCGGTGACCTTCGCCTCGGCGCTCGCCGCCAAGGGGTTCAAGCCCTTCGTTTCGATTTACTCCACGTTCCTTCAGCGCGCCGTGGACCAGGTGATCCACGACGTAGCGATCGCGGCCCAGCCCGTAAGGCTCCTGGTGGACAGGGCGGGCGTCGTCGGCGAGGACGGTGAGACCCACCACGGGCTGTCGGACATCGGCATACTCAGGAACATCCCGAACTTCATCTACCTGGCCCCGTCGAACGGCAGGGAGCTCAGGGACATGCTGTACTTCGCGGCCGAGCACGGTACCGGCCCCGTCGCGATCCGCTTCCCGCGGGGGAGCGACCGGTCGGGCCGGATCGACTTCACGGAGCATGATCCCTTCGAGCCCGGAAGGTCGAAGCGGCTCTCCACGGGGAGGGATGTCGCGCTCATTGCCGCAGGCGATATGGTGTCCGTCGCGCTGGAGACGGCTTCTCTTCTCAAAGAGAGCGGTTTTTCGGCCACGGTGATCAACCTCCTCTCCCTCAAGCCGCTGGACATCAGGAGGATCGAAAAGGCCGTTTCGGAGACGCGCTTCTTCGTTACCCTGGAGAACGGCTATGTTTCGGGCGGCATCGGCGAGCACATACTCTCGTGCGTCAACCGCGAGCTCCGGCCGCGCATGCTCTTCGCGGCGGGATTTCCCGACCGCTTCATAGAGCAGGGCTCCATGCGGGAGCTCTTCCACCTGCACGGGCTCGACGCCCGGTCGATCGCCCGGAGAATACTCAGGGCCCTCAAAGTGCGAAGCATCAATGAAAAACGGCATACGGTTAGACGCGTATCTGGCTGAAACCGGCCGCTCGCCCTCTCGCGAAAAGGCGAAGCGGGAGATCGTGGCGGGCTGGGTGCGGGGGGACGGGGAGACCGTCCGCGTTCCATCGCGCCTCATACGGGGCTCGGAGGCCGTCAGCGTGGAGCGGCCCGGCTCCGCTTACGCGAGCCGCGGCGGGGAGAAGCTCGCGGGCGCGCTTGACGCGTTCGGTATCGACGTGAGCGGCAGGATAGTCGCCGACCTGGGGGCCTCCACCGGGGGATTCACCGACTGCCTGCTCCGGCGGGGCGCGGCGCTGGTGTACGCCGTCGACGTGGGCTACGGCCAGCTCGATTACGGCCTTCGCACGGACGATCGGGTGGTGGTGATGGACCGGACGAACGTGCGGAACCTCACGCGGAAGCGGTTCGATCGCGAGGTCGAGCTGGTGACCGCCGACCTGTCGTTTATTTCGCTCTCCAAGGCCGCGGACGCCATAGCGGGGGCGTTCGCGCCCGCCGAGGGGGTGCTCCTCATAAAGCCGCAGTTCGAGGCGGGCCGGGGGGAGCACAAAAAGGGGGTGGTGCGCGACGCCTCGAAGCACACCGAAATCCTCGCGCGCGTCATTCCCGACCTTGCCGGGCATGGGATCGGCTTCCGCGGCCTCTGCCACTCTCCCATCAAGGGGCCTGCCGGCAATATCGAGTTCTTTCTTCACGCCGACATCGGTCATGGCTCCCCGCTCCGGGCGGATGAACTCTTCCGGATTATTGAGCGCGTGGTCGAAGAGGCGCACCGTGCGCTCGATGACGTCAAAAACGGTTAAATTTTTTCCCCCCGCGGCCGTACTGGAAAATAATTTCTTGACCTGACACTTTTCGTCTGGTTCGCTTAGGTACGCAGTCCCTCCGTTTTCTGGGCGCGAAACAGATTCTATTGGCCGGGTCCCGCATGAAAAACACGATCAAAACCCTGATTATGATGATGTGCTGTATCGCGTGTTCGGGCGCCTTCGCGCTCGATATGAGCGCGGTGAAGGCCTATCCGGTGCCGTTTAATCCGGACAAAAGTACCGGTCTTAAATTACTTCTTCCAGCAGCTCCAGATATTAGCGGTATTATTAAAATCAGCATTTTTGATATCAACGGTGACCTGGTATTTGATAGAGGATATCCTTCGTTAGCACCTTTTGTGTGGAATGGGCGTAATCAGAGTGGACGGAAGGTGAAACCCGGTCTCTATATAATTAAAGTGTCAGCCGAAGACAGCAACGGCGATTATGGCAAGAAACTTATCCGCATCCTGGTGGATTACAAATAGTGAAAGCATTTTCAGGGAAATACCCGCGGATCGTCGCGCTCTGTGTAACATTCTGCGTTCTTTCGGTCTCTCACCTTGCGGCCCAGGACGCGGGCGCGCGGGCCGCGTTCACCCGGAGCGGCTGGGTCGGCGCGCGCTACATCGCCATGGGGAAGGCGGCCGAGGCGATAGCGGACGACGTGTACGCCATCTACTGGAACCCGGCCGGGCTTGTGGACCTCCGCGACCGGCAGACCCTCTCGCCCGACGAGATACGCGAGAAAGCGCGCAAGGGCGACATAAAGGGCATTACCGAGCAGGACCTCATCCGCTTTTCGGACGAGGGCAACGCCAGGCCGTTCGTGCAGGCCGGGGTGTCCGCCTCCATGCTCGACGTGGAGCGCGAGGCTGGCTTCGCGGGAATCGCCTTCGGGCTCGGCAAAGGGGTGATGGGCTGCGGCCTCTACCTCATCCAGTCGCGGGGGATAGAAGGGCGGGCAGAGGGTACGGGACAATTCACCGGATACCTGAATTATGTCGCCTCTACCGGCTTCGTTTCATACGGCTTCACCACGGGGCTCTCCTCGATGGGCGTTTCGCTGAAGGGGATGCAGGAGCGCATCGCCGAATCCACGTACTACGGGGCTGCGGCCGATTTCGGGGCGAACGTGGACGTTCTGCCGTTTCTGCGCCTGGCTTTCGTCATTCAGGACATAGGGCAGACCATGCAGGGCGACGACAGCCGGGACGAAATGAGGAGGCGCTACGACTTCGGGTATCCGTCGCTCAAGGTTTCGGCCGCGCTCTCCAACCGCAACCGCGATTTCACGCTGGCGGTGAGCGGCGTTAAAAAGATTGAGCAGCAAAAGTACGAGCTTAACGGGGGTCTTCAGTACAACGTTTCCGGCGCGCTTTCCCTGCACATGGGGCTCAACGAGGCGAATTTCGCCGCGGGCCTCTCGATTCAGCTTCTTGGAATGAACATAGGATACGCGTTCAGCGTGGACAATATAGACTACGGGTACAACAACAC
>CAZEAH010000435.1:0-3315 GCA_964510075.1 uncultured Leptospirales bacterium
GAAATACGGTAAGGAGGAGTACCTGACCCCCATCTTCTCCTGCATTAAGGAACTCACCTCGAACGCCACCAAGGCCAACGCCAAGCGCCTTCTGCTCGAGGAGGGCATCATCACCGAGACGGACGATATCATCGATATCGTGCGGAAACTGCGCACCATCCTCAACGAAGAGGCGCTACTGGAATACGGCATAAAGTCCAAGGTCAACCGCCTCTCCACCCGGACATACCTTAAAATGCAGGGGAACCGCCTGGTGATCGACGTGGTGAACAATCTGCCGCTTTCCAAGCGGGACCTTGCCAGAATAAACGAGCGCATCGAGAAGTCGTCGAAGTACGACAGTATCGCCGAGTTCTACCTCGAGAATCCCGACCCGGCGGCCGAGGGGATGGGACTGGGGCTTTCCATGGTGGTTCTTCTTCTGAAGAGCATCAATATCAGCTACAAGAATTTCTCCGTGACGACCGACGGCCGCAACAAGACCCGCGCGCGCATTACGATTCCGCTCTGATCTCCCTGCGCTTTTTCAGGTAGGCGGTCACCATGGAAAGGCAGGCCCTGGTGACGTGGTCGATGTTGTACGCCTGGTTGTTGAAGGTCCACTGGATGGCCACGTTCATGACCATCGACACGATGAGCCGCGCCACGTTCGCCGAGTCGACCCCTATGAACTCCCCGGATTCGATACCGAGGTCGATGATCTTCCCGACCTCGTCGCAGATGATGCCGTAGATCTTGCCGTTGATGTTGCGGACCCGTTCGTTCGTGGGGACCTGGGCCCAGAAATCCACCATTACGGTGTAGACGGCCGGGTGGCGCTTCGCCGTGACGATGAAGGCGATGATGATCGCCTTGAGCTTCTTCTCGGCGGTCCGGTAGCGCTGTGAGCGGCGCACGATCGTATCCTCGATCTGGCGATAGATGAGCTCGAGCAGGTGGATGAGGATGTCTTCCTTCGTCTTGAAATAATGAAGGACCCCTCCCTTGGAAAGCCCGGCGCGGTTGGCGATGTCCTCGATGGTGAAGTAGTTATACCCTTTCGACGCGATTACGTCGAACGCCGCCTGGACGATCTGGGTTTTCCTTCTTTCCTCTTTTTCGGAGTTCCGTGTGGTCATGCCCTGTCCCGCTTATGCCCTTCTTTTTTTATCGAGTAAAACGTTCCGCGCGAAAGCTCCCGTACATCGAGTAGCCCTCTCGACGAAAGGCCCGCAAGCACTTTTTCAACCTCGCGCGGGGGCGCTCCGAGGGCGCGGCACAGATCGTCCAGCGTGGACGGCCGCCGTTCGATGGTCGCCTCGACGGCCGCGGCAAGGCCGTCTTTCCGGCGGGCCGTCTCCATCTCTCCGCGCGAGCCCGGTTTCCCGATGATATCGACCTCGAAGGCGGTAAAGAACGATTTGGCCCGCGCGAGACCGTCCGCGGAGAGCGGGTCCACCCAGCTTTCCGCGCCGGGGCGGTCGAGCGAATTTATCTGGATGCGGTCCGGCCGTATGCGCCCGCAGGCCTCCGCGAGCAGGGAAAGCTCCTCCTGTGAATCGTTGACCCCGGGAACGATGAATATCTCGAGAAGGATCTCCCCACGATACTCGTCGCGGAGCCTGACCAGTCCCTCCACCAGGCGTTTCGGCGTTACGCCCGGGGCGGGACGCGCGATCTTTTTGAAAGCATGGTCGCTGACCGCGTCGAGCGAGGGGATGATGACGTCGGCGCGCAGGAGGGAGCGCCGCACCGCTTCGCGCCACAGCAGCGTGCCGTTTGTGAGCACGACCACCCGGTAATCGGGAAACTCATCCTTGATGACGCCGATGATCCTGACGATGCCGCTGTGAAGGGTCGGCTCGCCCGACCCAGAGAATGTGAGCGCGTCCAACCGGGGTCCCGACGCCAGGTACATGCGGAGCTCGGCGATCACTTCGTCTGTGGGCGCGTACTCGGCCGAGGACACGGTCAGCCTGTTCGTTTTTCCGCACTCGCAGTAAACGCAGTTGAGGGAGCATGTCTTGAAGGGGACCAGGTCGATCCCGAGCGAGATGCCGAGCCGGCGCGAATTGACGGGTCCGAAGAGATGTTTCATGACGAGCTTCACGTCGCCATCCCGCTACTTTCCTGTAAGCTGGACGCGGTTCAGCTCGCTGATTTTTCCGATCAGTATCTCGTCGGTTTTCGCGAGGCGCTGCGCGAGTATGTGGACCATCTTGGCGGCGAAGGACGGGTTTTTAACCAGGAAGGCCTTGAGGTCCTGCAGATTGTCGATGTAGGCGACGGTGACATCCCCCAGCGCCGTCGCGTTCGCGCTCCGCGGGGAGCTGTTGAAAAGCGATATCTCGCCGAAAAAATCCCCCTTCTGCAGGGTGGCCACCCGTACGGTGCTTTTCCCGTCGCCGAGCGAGATCCCTACCGATCCCTCCAGGATAATGTACATCCGCTGCTCGACTTTTCCCGCCTCGATGATCTTCTCGCCGGCGTGGTACTTCAGCACGCGTCCGGCCATGGATTTGCCTCCATCTCTGGTCTGTCTTTCGCGAATCCTACCTGTTTTCGCCCCGACCCTCAGGCCCGAGCAGTTTGAAGGCCATGCTGAACGAAAAATACGTGCCGACCCTCGTTCCGGCGAGCGAAATCGTCTCTATCCTGTTAACGAGACCGGCGATATGCGGCCCGGCGTTATAGGTCAGGAACATGAGGAGGGCCTTCATGTAGCTCTCCTTCTCCACGCGAAGATACGAAAGCAAAAAGGCTCCCGGGTCCGGTTTGCCGAAAAGACCGGCGGCCGGGTTCGATGTGCCGGAATCGGAGGCCAGTACCTCCCTGAGAAACTCGGTGTTGTTGGCAACATACAGTCCCCTCTCCGCGGCCAGCACGCTTATCCTGTTGCCGCGCCTGTCCTTGAACCAGAACGAGGGGACCGCGTCTATGCGCTCCTCGCCGAAAGCGCCCTGGTCGGTGTTTTTTTCCTTTGCCGCGCCGCGGAGCTTTTTCATGAGCGCCGCGGACTTCGCTTTTTCGGCCATCGGTACGAACATGACGAAATTGTCGAGCGTCCCGGCGATTTTCGCCTTGCGCATGACGACGTTGAAATAACCGCCGAACCAGGGCAGAAAATCCTCGTCGAGGTCGACGCCGAGCGAGGCGCCCGTGTCTTTTTTGAACCTGGCGTACTGCGCGCACATCCGCTCGAATTCGGGCGAGCGGGCGTTTTTTTCGCAGAACGCGTCCAGGGCCTTCATGTCGAACGAGACGTAGTGATAGGCCAGCGGGTCGGCGGCGGACAGGGTGTATTCCGGAAGCCCGGGCCGGAAGAGCTCGGAAAGG
>CAZEAH010000436.1:0-3311 GCA_964510075.1 uncultured Leptospirales bacterium
ATGATGGACGAGGTGCTGGCGGTGTTCGGCAACGACGACAAGCGCGCGATCGTGCGGAAGATCTGTTCGTACGTGGATTTCGCCGAGTCGCAGTGCGAGGGCGCCGGCGCCGACGACGGGGCGGAAGCGGCCTTCATGGAGTACGCGGCCGGCTGGGACGGCGAAGACGGGTTCGACGAATCGAGGGTCGCGCCGCTCTACCGGACGCGCGCCTACCTGCGCGTCCAGGACGGCTGCGACGGGGCCTGTTCCTATTGCATCGTGCCATCGGTGCGCGGCGCGCCGCGAAGCAGGCCCTTCGGCGAGGTGCTGGACCACGCGCGGCGACTGGTTGCCGCTGGATGTCCGGAACTCGTGCTTACGGGCATCACCATCGGGCGCTATAACAGCGGCGGTTCCGACCTCGCCGCGCTGGTGAAGGCGATCGCCGAGATCGACGGAGAATTCCGCGTGCGCGTCACGTCCATCGAGCCCACGCACGTCACCGACCGGCTGATCGATCTTCTCGGTTCGCCGAAGGTGTGCCGGCACATCCACCTGCCGCTGCAGTCCGGTTCGGACGCGGTGCTCGCCGCGATGAACCGCCCCTATACGGCCGATCGCTATATGGAAATCGTCGACCGCATACGCGCGCGCGACCCGGAAATAGCCATCGGCACCGACATCATCGTCGGGTACCCCGGAGAAAACGATGGCGATTTCTCCGCGACACTGGACACGGTCGCCCGCGCCGGCTTCGCGTACGTGCACCAGTTCAGCTTTTCGCCGCGAACCGGCACCCCGGCGGCCTCGGGGACGCCCTGCGCCGGACGCGTGATTACGGCGCGGGGAGAGCGGCTCCGCCGGCTGGCGCTCGAAACGGGCCTGGAATACCGACGGCGCTTTGAGGGAGTCACGCTTCCCTGCGTGATAGAGCGGAAAATTGACGGCGCCGGACGCATGGCCGTAAGCGATAATTACATCAGAATCCGACTTCCCGAAGAGGCGGCGGACGGAGCGCCCGAGGGAACGATCGCGCTGGTACGTCTGGTCCGCGCGGGCCGTGAGGATAATACGGGAGTAATAGCGCACGAAACGGTCCGATAGCGGCGAAATCATTATGTCGCCTCGAAAAAATGAGGTTTTTCGGCGATTTTTTATGACCCGACCAAAATTTTCTTGCTATATATCTAATTATTGTTGAAATATACGGCGTGTTCATTTGTATGGTTGCATTCCTGACAAAGGGGGGGGTGATATTTCATCCGGGCGGAATTTCCGCCAAACTATGAAGATTGAATCAACAATCAGAATGAATTGACGGATCACGGGGGATGCCTCTGTTCTGTCTGTTCTGCGTAGCTGAGTGGGATCTGAAATCCCCAGGGCAAATCTTCAATTTTAAGTAGTTTATTAAAATTGCATACACTCACACAAGTGTAGAAGATATTCGGTAACAAAGAGGTAGTTGCCATGGAGGGTTTGGGTACGCATCTAATAGCGGAACTCTTCGACTGTAACGAGTTGCACCTGAACGATGTCAAAAAGGTTGAGGAGGTAATGATGGCCGCTGCCGAACTCTCTAGTGCCACGATCATTAAGCCCTTCTTTCACAAGTTTTCACCCTATGGAATCAGCGGCGTTATCGTGATCGCTGAGTCCCATTTCACCATCCACACATGGCCCGAGTACGGATATGCGGCGGTCGACGTGTTTACCTGCGGAGATCTCGCGTACCAGAAAGCGCTGGATTACATCAAGACTGAGCTGGAGGCTGAGCGGTGCTCGATATTCCAGTTTCAGCGGGGCATTCTCGCCGACACCGACAGAGTGAGGGGGATTTCGGCGTTCAGGGAGGTTGAAAATGCAGGCTACGTTGAATAGCAGAAAGATACTCGAGACGATTCCCACGATCGAGAACTTCGAGGAGATGGGGGCCTGGGGCCTCTACTCGAGCGTGGATATACATAACTGCGATCCGGACATCATCCGCGACGCCGAGATGATACGCCAGTACGTCATCCAGCTCTGCGATCTTATCGGGATGAAGCGCTTCGGAGAGACACAGGTGGTTAATTTCGGGGAGGACGAAAGGGTCGCCGGTTATTCGATGACCCAGCTCATCGAGACGTCGCTCATCTCGGGGCATTTCGCCAACCTTACGAACACGTCGTACATCGACGTCTTCAGCTGCAAGTACTACGACCCCGAGGTTGTCGCCCATTTTTCCCTCAGCTATTTCAAGGGAAGCGACTACACCATCAACATCGCCCTGCGAAAGTAGGGATCGACGACCACAACAGCGGCGGAGGCGCGTGCCTCCGCCGTCCATTTCCGCCGCACCAATACTTGAGCAGGGAGGACTCCGATGTCGGTTGAATCGCAATTATGGTTTGAGGAAATACTCGAAATCGCGAACGGACGCGCGTTCAAAATCAAGATAAACGATCTGGTCGAGAGATTCGACTCACAGTTCCAGCGTATTGAAATCTACGAGACAAAGCCGTTCGGGAAGATGCTGGTGCTCGACGGCGTGATCATGTGCACCGAGTGGGATGAGCACTCCTACCACGAGATGATCGCCCATGTGCCCATGTTCACGCACCCGAAGCCGGAGAACGTGCTGGTCATCGGCGGCGGCGACGGCGGCACCATCCGCGAGGTGCTGCGCCATCCGGAGGCGAAGCGTGTCGACATCTGCGAGATCGACGGCGACGTGGTACGGCTGTGCAAAAAGCACCTTCCCGTCATGTCATCGTCCTTCGACGATCCCCGCGTTACGCTCTATACCGAGGACGGGGCGAAGTTCATGAAGGAGCGTCCGGGCACCTACGACGTCATTCTTGTCGACTCGTCGGACCCCATCGGTCCCGCCGCGGTACTCTTTTCCGAGGAGTTCTACGTGGACATGAAAAACGCCCTGAAGGATGACGGCCTCATAGCCACGCAGTGCGAATCATTCTTTTATCACGGGGACATCATCGAGCGCATTGCCGGATACGCAAAAAAGCACTTTGCGGTTCCCGGCTACTATTACACCGTGGTGCCCACCTATCCCAGCGGGATCATAGGGTACTGCTTCGCCTCGAAGAAGTATCATCCGATCAGGGATTTCAGGTCCGAGCGCGCGGCGGCCATGCAGGGCCGGCTCAAATACTATAACGCGGACCTCCACCGCGCGGCCTTTGCTCTGCCGAACTTTATTCGTGACCGCATTAAGCTGTAGTCTTCAATTTATCCTTGTATTTAAATCCCGTGTCGGGAGATAGTTGACGGGGGCCCGCCGCCGCCGTGGCCCATGTCCACCCGGCCGTGCTTCAGGTCCAGGGGGC
>CAZEAH010000437.1:0-3310 GCA_964510075.1 uncultured Leptospirales bacterium
CGGTCCTGATCGACCCGGCCGACCCGACATCGGCGAGCGCGAGGCCGCGGGCGCCTCGGCGTTTTCGGACAACGCCCAGACCCAGGCGGCGAGCGTCGAGGAGATCACATCGACGCTGGAGGAGATCGCTGCGATGTCGGAGTCATCCGCGGAGATGACGGTGAGGCAAAAGGAGCGGGTAATGGTCCTGGCGGACAGCCTGCGCGGGATGTACGACCTGGTGACGGGGGGAAGGGAGAAGATGGCCGGCGCGCTCGCGCTCAAGGAAAAACTCGACAGGCGCATAAACGAAGCGCGCGAAGAGGTGGCACGGTGCCTTCGGGCGATGGAAAACGCTCTTTCGAGCAGCCGCAAAGTGGAAGAATCGACATCGCTCATCAATGACGTTTCAGACCAGATCAATCTGCTTTCATTGAACGCGTCGATCGAGGCCGCCAGAGCGGGGGAGCAGGGCAAGGGCTTCGCCGTGGTGGCGGACGAGGTCGGAAAGCTCGCGGAAAAGACCCAGGTGAACGCGCGCGAGATCACCACGCTCGTCGCGGCGACCGACCGCGAGATAACGGAAACCGGCCGGGCACTGGAACAGGTGGAACAGGCGACACGGGACGTAATAGAATTCGCGGCCGCGTTCGGTTCGCATGTGATGGAGGTCAACGGGATCTCCGAGGAAGACCTGAGAATGAACGACGGCGTTCAGCGCGACGTTCGGGGTGTGCTGGCGGGATCGGAAGAGATACGCGTGGCGATGGAAGAGCTGAAGAACGCCATTGCGGAGATAACACGCTCGATCGGCCTCATAAACACCTCCACGCAGAGCCTGGCTTCCGGCGCGCAGGAGCTTCGGAGCGCGGTGAGCAGTATCAACGGATCGACACTGCAGCTTCAGAGCGTGCTGGGCGGGGCGGAATCGCATGAGACATGAGTGCGTTAAGTAAGCGTCCGTCTAACAATACCGTTCGCTCACACGGGCGGCGTTCGCCTTTTCCGGCCGCTTACAGCGCGAACTCCTTCTTGAGCACAAGGAAGAACTGCGCGTACCCCGCGCCCGCGACGGCTTCGATGAGGGCGGGATCGGTTTTAAACGAGGTCGCGGTGATGTCCATCTTCAGGCCTCCTGTTACCGAGAGTCCCAGATCCTCAAAGGCGAGTCCAATGCCGAGTTCAAAGCCGAATCCGATGCTGGATTTGTCTTTTGTCGGTATGGCCGTGTCGTTGACTTTTATATCCCGCATCGGAGCGCTGTACACCCATAACCCCGACTGAAGGGCCAGCGAGAAAATGCCCAGGGGCAGGGTGCTGAAATCGCGGAAGCCGGCTATCCAGCCGGAACCGGTGAGCTCATATTTCCCGGGACCAACGAGGGGGGGAAGCCCTCCCTGGTCCGAAGAAACACTGTCCTGGTCCCGAAGCGCTTTCCACACACGCAGTCCGAAAAAGAAGTGAGTGAATCCCATATCGCCGGCTTCGGTGAAAGCCTTTATTCCGAAAGTGGCGTCGAGCGTCCAGAAATACCCGGAACCTCTGGATGTAAGGTCATAGGATTGCTCGCTCCACTCGAGAGTATCGTATGATACTCTCGTAAAGCCGAGTCCGGCGGCGAATAAATGATAAGGGAACCTCTAAAAATTAAAACTTTTAGCAATATCAGAAATCGTAACCCTTGATTTAATCAGGAGTTGCAACTTTATCAACCTCAAAAATGTTAATTAATAGAGGTTCCCATAATTGAGCAACATCCCGAAATCCAGTCCGGTGCTTTTCCCGCTCCCGAGACTAGAACTGCTGTCGGAATCGCGGACAACGCCGAAGAGCGCGCTCCCCGCGCCGACGCCGCCGTGCAGCATGAGGCCGGCGTTCGTGCTGTTCACCTCGTCGGCGGATGCCCGGGACCCGATTGCCGCGATAAACAGCAGTACGGCAACGCGCTCGAGGAGTGAGCCGGTAATTGTTTTCATCGAATGCCTCCGGTACGTATATTGAGGCGATGTGAGATTCCGCCCGCGCTTCTTCGAACAACCTCGCCCCGCATGCCGCACGATACGTGGGTCCTGTTTGTCGTGGGTGGATACTATATGGCACATTCGGTATTATGTCAACCGGAGGCCCGGGGTATGGAGAAAAAACCGCCCGATTTACGCCGTCCGTCCGTCTCTGCCGGGACCGGTCCCCGCGATGAGAAAGCCACGGGATTCTATGGCCACTGCGAACTTTATGAGAAGCAGGAGAATGAAGGGCGACCACAGCGCCAGGCCGAAGAAGCGCACGCCGAATATATTTTCATCGGGAGCGAAGGTGAAGACGGGCAGAAAGCACGCGCCGATGATGGCGGTTTCGAGGAGCAGGAGCGCGGACAGGTGGAGGAAAGAGCCGGAAAGGCGAAGGCCCAGATAGAGAGGGCCACTGCGGAGCAAAAAGACGCACAGCGCCGCGACGGCGGCGATCGCGACGGCGTACAGGCTGACGGCCACGGAGTGGATATACGCGGAGCTTATAACGCGCATCGCGACCCCGGCGGCCGCCACGACGGTCCCGTTGACGAGGAGCAGGGTCCCGGTGCCGGCGGTCTGCCCGCGCATGACCATGGCCGCGAGCAGAAGGAGCGCGAGCGAGAAGAACAGCCGCTGATACAGGAGCAGGGTTTCCTTACAGCGCTCGGGTCGCTCGAGGATCGCGGCGGTAAGGCGCGCGTCGCGCTGAATGTCGTCCTCGGGCGCGGCGATCTCCGGCGCCGGAATGATGGGATGCATGAAGCGAAAGGCTGAAAGCATGCGCTCGCGAAGCGCGATCGATTCTTTCAGCCGGGCGGCGCCGCGGCCGTCGAGCGCTTCCATAAGGGGCGCGACCGCGGAGAGGGCCGGAAGCGCGGCGCCCGCGGCGGCCGCCACCGTGGGCGCGATTGCCGCGTGATACACGGTCCGCGAAACGCCGGCGTGGGGAAGAGAGGGGGCGAGCACAAAGAGCGGAACGCTCATCGAAGCGTCGTCGGTACCCCCATGGTTTCCGTCCACGTTCATACCGTGGTCGGAGGTCACGATGACGAGCGCGCCGGGACGCGCCCGGTCGAGAAGGCGGAATATCCCGCCGAGCAGGGAGTCTATCGCCCTGATGGATGAACGATAAGATTCACCGGTGTTCGAGCCCGTCGCGTGCGCCGCGTTGTCGGGCGAGAGAAAGTGCGCCACCGTGAAGAAGGGGAGGTCATTGTGACGGATCATGGATTCGACGGCGCGGGCAACCTCGGCCGGATCGTCCCGCTCGCAGCACTCGGCGGGGATGTAGAGCGCCCGGCGGCCGAACATCTGTTTATACC
>CAZEAH010000438.1:0-3304 GCA_964510075.1 uncultured Leptospirales bacterium
TCGACGGGTTCGCCGTCCTTCTGGGCGACCGCCACGATCTTATCGTTCGGCTTGAGCTGTAAGGCGGCAGGGAGCTTGGCGGCGGGGCCGCCGGGGATTATAGACTCGACAAGCGCGAAGCCGTCCTCGGAGCGGAGAATCACCCCTATGCCCTCGAGCTTAAGCTTCGTCTGGATCATGAAATCCTCGTGCTCTTCCTGTGTCAGGTAATTAGAGTGAGGATCGAGGGCGGTCGAAAAGGCGTTGACGAAAGTGGATATCATTTTTGATTCATTGATTTCGTCGACCCTCTTTTTATTAAGGCGGAATTTATTGCGCAGTTTTTCTTTTGCCTCGGCGACGTCCTTGACGGCCGTGAGATAATTGAGCAGCTGGAGCTTGATGTTTTTTCTCCATCGCTCGCGCATATCGGCCGCATCGGCCGCGTATTCAGTCTTCTCTCGATCCACCGCGATGTATTCATCCTTATTGAAGTCGTAGTCAAGCGAGAGAAGTTCATTTATGAGGGTCATGCTTTCGTCGAAGCGTTTTTTGTAAACCGTGAATATCTCCGTTATAAAGTCGTATTTTCCGCTTTCAATATATTCTCCGATCCGGTCCTGGTGCGCCGCGAATGCGGCTATATCGCTTTTATAAAAATAGTACTTACCGGGGTCGATGAAGTTAATCAGGTTTCCCATTGTTTTTCTGGAAAGCTCGCGGTCAAAACTTTTGTAATGGACATGCTTGGACAGAAACACGCCGACGAGGGGTTTGATATCCGTCTGCTTGACGCCGTCCGTCCTGGTAAAGCATCCGAAAACAAAGATGATCGCTGCGGCGGCAGTGAATATGAGTTTGGGCATTCTGTTCAACATGGCGTAGATCTGCTCCCGGCTTTGCTGGATATACATAATTGGCTGGTGAAGAAGAATGGTGACGGAACCTCACCACCGAATTTGAAGATAGGCGAACCGAGGCTTTAAGTCAATAATAATTAAGGGCAGTTCATTATGCTTTAAAAAAATTATTGACCCTGGTTTGCGGTACTGCCATACCATTTCCCATCCGGGCCCCGATGGGAAATGGAGGAGGCGTATGCTTGTTGAGAAAAGCGCCGGTGAGCTCGCGGAGTTGCTTTCCGGCGGGGTAATATCGGCAACTGGGATCACAAGAGAGTATCTGCGTCGCATAGAATCGATCAATCCGGCCATCAATGCCTATATTACGGTTGACGGGGAACGCGCGCTCAGGGAGGCGGCGGAATCGGATGAGCGCCGCAGAAAGGGCATGACCCTTTCCGCGTGGGATGGTGTGCCGGTTGCGATAAAGGACAACATCTGTACCCGGGGGCTGCGTACGACCTGCGGGTCCGGCATCCTGCGCGATTTTGTACCTCCTTACGATGCGACCGTGTATCGCAAACTTCGGGCACACGGCTTTGTGACCCTCGGCAAGACGAACATGGACGAATTCGCGATGGGCTCGACCACCGAAACCTCGTTTTTCGGCGTTACCAGGAATCCCCACAATACCGGCCATGTGCCGGGCGGCAGCTCCGGTGGATCGGCCGCCGCGGTAGCGGCCATGCTTGCTCCTGTCGCCCTCGGTTCTGATACGGGGGGGTCGATACGTCAGCCGGCGTCATTCTGCGGGGTGGTCGGCATCAAGCCAACTTACGGGCGGGTTTCCCGTTATGGGCTGGTCGCCTTTGCTTCGTCACTCGACCAGATAGGCGCCTTCGCGCGAACGGTGGATGACGCGGCCCTGTTGCTCGGCGTGATTTCCGGCGGCGACCCCTCAGACTCCACGTCGATTGAACGGCCGGTCGATTTCTCCCCCCGGTCGCTGAGCGGTGACGTAAGTGGCATGGTAATCGGGCTTCCCGACGAATATTTCCATGGAGTCGCTCCCTGCGTTAAGGACGCGATCATGTCAAGGGTGAGGCAGCTCGAATCGCTGGGGGCGAAGATTGAGCCGATTTCTTTACAATACACTGAGTACGCAATCCCGATCTACTACCTCATCGCTACGGCGGAGGCGTCTTCAAACCTGGCCCGTTACGACGGCATTCGGTACGGCTATCGCTCCCCCGGAGTAAGCGCGCTCTCCGAGCTTTATCGTAAAACACGGAACGAGGGTTTCGGCAAGGAGGTGAAGCGCAGGATTATTCTGGGAACCTACGCTCTCAGCTCTGGATACTACGACGCGTATTACCTCAAGGCGCTCAAGGGCCGCACGCTTGTCATACAGGATTTTCGAAAAGCCTTCTCCAGAGTCGATTGCATACTCAGTCCGGTTACCACTACGACGGCATTCGCCATAGGGGAAAAAGTCGACGATCCTCTTGAGATGTATATGTCGGACATACTGACCATTTCGGCGAATCTTGCAGCGATCCCCGGAATGAGCGTTCCGATAGGATCTGACGATTCTGGCCTTCCGATCGGCCTGCAGGTAATGGCGGGCCATTTTGAAGAAAAGAAGATACTGAACTGTGCGAAAGCCATCGAGCAGCTCTCGGAACCTGTCCGTCCTCACTGCCAGTAGTGTGCTGGCGATGACGCTGGCCCTCCTCGGCCTTTCATGTTATCGGTATCATGCGATCAGCATTGAGCATCGGGCAGATGCCGCGCGGCTATTCACGCCGGATGCCGGACGGAAAGAAATCAACGATCCGGTCGGGGCGGAAGGTTCCCGCGTCATTCGCATCGATAAATATTTCGCCGTTACAAGGTCCACATCTCCCGCGGCCGTGATCAACAGAAAAGGTGTGGAGCATGCACTGCAGGGGCGCTTCAACGAGGCGCGGAACCTTTTCCTGGAAGCTCTGCGGGAAGATCCGGAAATGGCCGCGGCATACAACAATCTCGGAATCGTCTACGAGTTGTTCGGCAGGAAGGAGGACTCTTTTGCAATGTATTCCAGGGCGTGTCGGATCGAGCCTGACAACGAGCGGTTTCGAAAAAATTTCCTTTATGTGAACGGGGGTATGAGGCAAGCGGAGGGCGACAAGTAGCGTCATTTAAACGATGGCCCTTGCTGTCTCGTCTTTTATAACCAGAATGGTGCAGTACAGGCGGACGTACGGTGTTTAATGGTACCTGACATTGCTTCGGTAGGGGGCTTGCGGAAAGTTGGCGATTTCCCGCCTGTTTGCAGGCTATTAAGCACCGCTTCTATCATTTTAAAGATTGCGGGAATCTTCGGCATTTATTACTATAACCACGGTCGGGAATTAATGCGGTCGCAGAATGATGTTTCCCGCGAGGCGAACGCCGAGGTAGTTCTCGAGCGCGTACCGTGCCTTGGGGTCTCCGTTGAG
>CAZEAH010000439.1:0-3293 GCA_964510075.1 uncultured Leptospirales bacterium
TGCCTGGTTGAGCTCCTCCGGTGTGAGGCCGATCTGCACCGGCTTTTTAGTGGGATCGAGGTCGTAGTCGCCCTCCGGGGTCCTGGGCTGGTCCTGGAAACCGTCGATAGCTATCGCCACGGACACGCCCGTAACGTCAAAGGGATCGCGCTGGATCTTCTTCAACGCCTTGTTTACGGCGTGGTTCCGTATGTTTTCTTCTTTATCGTACTTTGCGAACTGGTCGTCGCTCGCCTTGTAGCCGGGAGGTTTGTTCCCCTCGGTACCCGCCGGCCCCTCCGGGTTCCAGCCGTGTCCCTGAAAATGTTCCTTCGCGCTCTTCTCCGACACGACCAGCGAATCCTTGACTTTGCGTTCGGAGTAGGGGGTTTCCGGGTTATCGGGCTCCATCTCTATCGGAGAGTACTCTTCCCGCTCCTCCGAGATTTTGTCCCAGTTGAAGTCCATATTCAGCCGGACGATCTGGATGCGGTCGGGCGTATAGACCCTTTCAAGACCTTTTCGAATGTCGTGAAGTAGCTGTACGCGCGCCTTTTCCTCGATTTTCTTTCGGTACTCGAGGAGCGTGTATTCCTCCTTTGCCCTGTCGAATTCGTTGTCGAAATCCGATATGATCTTTCCATATTCATCGGTCACAACAACGTTTTCCGGCTTCAGCTTTCCTCCGACCGCTCGGGAGACGAGATACATGATCCCCTGAATTTCCTTTTTGCTGAGCTTGTCGTACCCGGGAGCCAGGTACACGGTCACGGCCGCGGTGTAGGGATTTTCCTTGTCGCTGAAAAGCTCGTCCTCGGTGATGGCGATCTCCACGTCGGCCTTTTCTATGTTGCTCAGCGACTCGATATGCCGCTTCACTTCGTCCCGAAGCGCACGCATAAACTTGACGTCAAGCTCGCGGTCGGTTTCCGTCCATTTGGATATATCGAAGAGTTTCCAGCCCGGAATACCCTTCGGTATCATATTTTCCTGAGCGAGACGGGTCATAATGAGCTCACGCTGGTCGGGACGGACGAATATGGAGGTCGTTCCGCTGGTGGTGTACGTGAAGTTCATTTCATCGAGCTTCTTGGTGACCTGCCCGAAATCCGCCGACGGAAGATCGGCGAAAAGTACAACGTTCGCTTTTTCGGTCGACACGGAGAACAGAACCACGAACGCGACCATCACCACGCCGAGCACCGACGCTATGATTATCTTTTTGGTCCGGTCCAGCTTTCCGTAAACCTCCTTAAGCTGTCCCAGGAGCTTGCTCAAAAATTCCACCGCTACCCCCTTTTATCCCGGCAGGGTTCACAACAAAATACGCGACACGGGATCAGGAAATTTGATTTTTTTGCCCCGGACCCTCCGGCCCTCCCCGGGCCGCGCCACGTCCGGATTCTCAGGCGACATAATGCAGCTACCACATACAAAAAAAATTGTAAACAAAAAAATCAATTAATTTCCAAAAAAATTCAATTAATTTCCTCCTTATCCCGCCGTTTAACGTCCGCGGCGGCCACGCCGTCGCGGACCGGAGCCGAACCCCGTTACCTCAGGTTCATCAGCTCCCTGTACGAGCGGATCGCCTCGTCGCGCACGGCCTTCGTGAACGTAAGGGCGAGTTCCGCCTTCTGCGCCGCGATCATGACGGTGTGTATATCCACCGAACCCGGCTCGTGGACCATTTTCTGCCCGAGGTCCTCCGAGTCGATCTGGAGATCGTTCACCTTGTTTATCGCCGACTTCAGCATTTGGGCAAAGGAGCCCGCGACATCGTCATCGGGTCTTGCCGCCGGAGCGTCGTCGATATGCAGGGGGTTCGTCGTCCGAAGCCCCACTATATGGCCGGTGTACAGCGTGTCGATGGTATTCATGCGGTCATACTCCTTTCATTTTTCTCGCTCCTGAGGTCGTATATCACGTTGCACCAGGCGTCCACATGGGAACCGCCATTTCGCGCGACCCTGCGCAGGCTGCTGATCTCCGACAGCCCGTGGGTTATATTGATTTCCATCTTTCCCGTTCTCTCTCTCATCATGGCCCTACCCCCTTACACTCCCGTCCTGCCTATCTCCAGCGCCTTCATATACATGGACCGCGCATTGTTCACCATCGTTATATTGGCCTCATAAGAGCGCGAGGCCGAGATGAGATCGGTCATCTCCATCACGATATTGACGTTCGGCATCTCGACATAGCCTTTCTTCGGGCCGATCTTTATGGCGTCGGGATGGGTCGGATCATAGGTCAGCCGGAACGGCTCCGCGTCCTGTTCGATCTTGACCACACGTACGCCCTGCCCCATGCCATGCTCTATTCTTGAAGGCACCAGGGCCGATTTGTAAAAGGGACGAATGTTCACCGGGGCGAAAATGGCCCTCTGCCGCTTATAGGGGCCGCCCTCGGGCGTGCGCGTGGTAGTGGCGTTGGCGACGTTACTCGAGATGACGTCCATGCGCAGGCGCTGGGCGGTGAGTCCCGTCGAAGCTATATTGAAGGCGTCAAACATTCCCATGGTCATCTACCCCTTATGCAGGCCTCATCGCGATTTTCAGCGCCTTGTAATTCTGGTTGAGCATTGTGACGTAGGCGTTGTAGCGCATCTGGGTTTTGGCCGCATCCACGGTTTCCTTCTCTATGTCGACGTTATTTCCGTCGTTTCGAAGCGTGGTCGTGTAATCGAGGTGAATCCGGGGGCGTACCCCCCGCACGTCTTTCTCTATATAGAACGGGATGTGACGCTCATCGGTCATTCTGGCCGGAAACCTGTTCGAAGGATCGGCCTTTTCCATTATGACGCGACGGAGTTCGCTCTCGAAGTTGACCTCGCTGCGCTTGAAATGAGGAACGTCTACATTCGCGATATTGTTCGCGATAACGTTCCTCCGCATGGACTCCACGTCGAGCCCTCGCTCGAGAAGGTAGTTGGTCTGCATCATCCTGCTGTGCTCGAACATTGCGTCGCACTCCGAAAATGGAATTCCGCTGCTTACCCTTTACATCGGAATTTTTTACTTTTTTTTAAGCTATTTTACGCCCTGGAGACATAATTTTTCACCCGGCCCCACTCTCCTCTTCCGGCTTAACCGACCGGTCATATACCCCGCTCGTTCGGCCCGGCTCACTTCTCACGTCAACGGACACTAATTTATTGGTCCGCCGCCGCACATCACGCAAAAAAATACTTTACATACAATAAGACCGATTATATATGCTAAATTGAATACACCGGGTGAGCATCCCGCGAATGTTCTTTTACCCTTGAGGAAACGGACTCGGCGGGCGGCCGGCGTTGCCTGCCACAGGGG
>CAZEAH010000440.1:0-3292 GCA_964510075.1 uncultured Leptospirales bacterium
GGGATTATGATTGCATCGAGCATCGAATAGAAGACGCTGTCCCATATTTCAGGCTATGCCGAATACACAATGAAGCGCAAGCGGCTCGTGCCGGGCGTATGGTGATACCCGGACGGGCCCTCAGCTCTTTTTGGCAAGCATCTCCTCGGCGATGCGCATGTCGTACTCTTCCATCATCCGCTTCATCCACGCGTCCCTGCCGATAAGCCGCTTCTGCATCCGCAATCCCTTCTCGATGTCTTCCTTCACGTCCGCGAAGGGCAGCGGGCGCCGCTCCTTCCTGCCGTTCACCGAAACGGTGGAATAATAACGCGCGGTCTTGAAGGTGTCATACTCCTTGCGCACCTCCGCCGGCGTAACACCGATGTCGCCGCCGCTGGCGTATTCTATGTAATCGCCCGCAAGGTAGGTCTCGCGCGCTTCGGCGATTCGCTTGAGATATTCCGGGTCGCGCTCGAGGCCCCTGCGCGTCGCCTCCGCCACAAGGAGCGTATCGCTGAAATATTCGCGCGCGATCGTCTCCCTTGAGGCCGCGTCGCCCGCCGACGGGCCTTCGCTCATTATGCCGCGCATCTTCGCTATGCGGGCGTTCAGATCGCCGACCGTAAAGCTTACATCGCCTGCGGTGAAGATCACCGCCGCCGGGTTCGCCGAACGCAGCGCCTGTTCGTTGAACACCGCCCCTTCCTTTTCCATCAATTCGTGCACAAAGGTGCTTTTCACACGGACGTTCAACAGTTCCTTGAGGCGTGCGCGCTGGCCGTCATCGTGGATTATCTTTTCGATGTTTTGGGGGGTGATGTCAGCCTCGTCCTCCACCTGTATGACGCACACCGACTTGAGGTCCGGAAGGTAGACCGGTTCCTTCGTATATTCTCCTTTTTTCAGCGCGAAGGCGGCTTCCGCGTAGGCCGGCGGCATCTGCGAGCGGATGAGATACCCGATATCCCCGCCCTGGTTCCTGCTGGGATGCATGGAGTACTTAGCCACGATATCCTGGAACTTCGCCCCGTTGTTGAGCTCGGCGATCGCCTCTTTCGCCTTCGCCGTCGCCCTCGGAGCGTCCGAAGCCGTTTCAGCCGGAAGGAGTATCTGTCGGATTTTAAGCGCCTTTTCGTTATAGCCCTTTTCCTTAAGGACCTTCTCCATAAGATAAATCGCCAGATAACGCCGCTCGATATCGGTGATGAGAAAGGTGAAGCGCTCGCTCTTTTCGTGATTGACGCGCTTCGCCTCGAGAAGGGCTATTTTATTTATCGCCAGCATCTGGAGCTCGCCGATCATCATTTCATTGTTTTTGGTAGCCTCCTCGCCGGCCAGGCCCCTGTCTTTCAACCACCGTATGAACTCTCCGCGGGTCACGCCGCCGCCCTTGTAGGTGAGAATAACATCTCCGTCCCGTTTACACGACACCGTCAAGGCCGTGAGAATAAGAGCGATCGCCGTAATCCTTTTCATGTCCGACCCGCCACCTGTAGTGTGAATAATGCGCGGCGCCCTCATTTCGCCCGCGGGAGGACAGCCCGCCGATATCGCCGCAATTGCCGGAATGTAGTATGTCGACAACCGTATCGTCAAACCATTTTTCGTCCTTCGATCGCGGGAAGCGACGCGTTTTAAGAACGATATCCCGGCACCATGCCGGTCTCATATCCCATACACTCCGGACGGTTCTATACACCAAGGATCCGCCATCGTCACATCAAAAATCCGCAATTCTATAAATTCTGGACACTGAATAGGTGAATGTCGTCCTTATTCAATACTGAGCGGTCGCTCATTTTTTTGAGACATAACCGGGAATATACTTGACTTTTATTATTATATGTTGACATATTACTCTTTTATCCACTGCCGCACCCCTGACGAACGGTCACGGCAGCCGGATACAATAATAAATATAAAGGAGGAGGTATGAGGAAGTTCTACAAGCTGCTCGCGATCTGCATCATCCTCGTGTTCGCGAGCACGGTATACGGCGCCGTCTACGTACCGACGCGCATCAACGGCCTCAAGGGCGACATCGTTCTCTCGCCTAACGGCACCGGCCCCTTGAGCGGCCTGTTCCAGGTCCTGCATTCCTACTGGAGCCATTCGGGAATGCTGGTCAACGACGGATACAACATCCGCCACAACACCATGGATTTCCCGGCGTACAACAAGAACTGGATCGGCTGCCCGACTTCGCTCAAGTCTGACCCGTTGAGCAACGGCGTTCCCGGAATGCTCACGGAGGACATCAACACGACGTACAACTCGACGCATAACTTCACGGCGTCGGGCGGCGTCGTACTGAAGCCCACCGCGGCCCTCGAGGCCTCGTACAGGCCCCTGCTTAACGCCGTGGCCAACAAGATGGCGTACATGGACGCCTACTATCGTCCCTACGGGTACGCCAACTTCTTCCAGATGGACGACAGCAACGTCAGGGTGAAGGGGCGCGGCGGCCACTGCTCGGGAACCAACTGGTTCGCCAACTACTTCTCCGGAAAGACGATGGCGCTGCCGTACCACAGCTCGCAGACCGTGTACGACGCGGCCGTCCAGCTCTACAACGGCGTTCGCAACGCCGCTCTCGACGAGCTCGGCTGGTGCGGGAAGCTCTTCTGCGGCACGAGCTGCGCGGACAAGATGGCAAACCAGGTCGTCAACACCTTCGGTTTCGACAGGGCCACGGACACATCGAGCTACTGGCGCACCAGGCTCAACGGACCCGATGGATACGTAACGACCGTCGCTCCGGCACCCGACAATCTTCTCATGTCGAGTTACACAAACCCGCTGGGATACAATCCCGGCGTGAACACCGCGAGCACATCGTACTACGGGGCCGTGGAAACACTTCAGTTCATCGACGGCTACTACCAGTAAGGTTTTCGTCAACCGTATACCGGGAACCATTAACAGTACCAGTGAAACATCGGCCTTCCGCCGGCGGCGGAAGGCTTTCTTTTTCACTCCACCGCAACCGCTGATTGCCGAGAGGCTTTTAAATGCTTTCATATTGTCATAGAAAATAAAAAGAACTGCCTGCCTCCTCGATGAGCATTTATTTTTTATTTTCATCCGGCCATAAACCGGCCACTTTCGCCTCATCGGTTCACTACAAAACGACGAAAGCGCTGTTTCTCCACTTTTTCCCTCAATAAAGTCGTTACCTGCTTGACTTGATTTGAATATGTGTTTACATACAAGTCGAGTACAGCCCGTCGCCGCTCCTCCCTACGGACGCGGCGGAAATGGTGACGCAAAAACACACCAAAGGAGGAGGTATGAGGAAGTTCTACAAGCT
>CAZEAH010000441.1:0-3282 GCA_964510075.1 uncultured Leptospirales bacterium
CTCGAAGCCGGTATCGACAACGGCGCGGACGTCCTCGATGGTAAGGCTCGACTCGGCCACGTTGGTCGAGAACACGACGCGCCGCGCGGCGCTTTCGCTGTTTCGCACAACGCGCCTCTGCTCTTCGGGCGGAAGGCTTCCGTGCAGTATATCGATCGTCCCGCGCGCAAGTCCCGCGCCTGACAGGACCTCCGCGGCGCGGCGAATCTCTCCGTAACCGGGCAGGAACACCAGCACGCCGCCCTCACCCGTGAACTCGAGCGCCTCCAGGGCGAGGCGCGCCGCCCCCTCTTCCATACGCTCGCGCGGCCGGGGCGGGCGGTATTCGACGCGCACAGGATGGCCCCTGCCGGGAACCTCCACGCGCGGCCATTCGCCGAACGCGGAGGAGAAATCCTCCGACGACGGCAGCGTCGCCGACATCAGCATGACGCGAAGGTCCCCGCGCAGGTGCCTTTTGCAGTCCCAGGCGAGCGCAAGGGCGAGCTCTGCCATGAGGCCTCGCTCGTGGAACTCGTCGAAGACGACGGCGCCGTAGCACTCCAGCGCCTGGTTCGACTGGATGACGCGCACGGCCACGCCATCGGTAACCACCTCGAGGCGGCACGCCGGGCCGACGATGGACTCGTGCCGCGTACGCAGGCCGACGGTCGCGCCAACCCGCTCTCCGAGGAGAGAGGCGATGCGATCGGCGGCCATGCGCGCCGCTATGCGGCGCGGCTCGAGGAGAAGTATTTTCGAACCGTCGAACTCCGCACGCGAGAGCAGACGCCACGGCACCAGTGTGGTCTTTCCCGCGCCCGGCTCGGCCGAAAGGAGCAGAAGCCCCTCGCGCGCGAAGACGCCCGCTATCTCGTCGAGGCGGGGATAGAGAGGAAGGGAGGTGATGTCGTCGCGCGTCATGGGAGCATTCTGGGCGGAGCGACCATGGTTCGTCAAGCGCAAGTGGGTGCGCTCATTCGCGCTCATTATATGCGCGCCAGCGCCGTTCCTCGCGCTCGAGGAGCGAGGCGAACTTGGGCGGATCGTCCATGGTAAAACCGAGCCGCTCCCCGCTCTGGGGATGCTCGAAGCAGAGCTCCACCGCCGCGAGAAACAGCCCCTTGCCGCGGAGCACGCGTCCCGGCGGGCCGTAGGCCGCGTCGCCCAGGATGGGAAAGCCCGCGCCGGCAAGGTGCCGCCTGAGCTGGTGCGTACGGCCCGTCCCCGGCCACAGGTCGAGCAGCGTGAGCCGGCCGCTTCGAAGCGAGGGCGCGCTCCGCACGGAGCGATACGCAGTGACGGCCCGGCGTCCGTCGACCGGCGCGTCGATAATGCCCTCTCCCTCCAATTGCCCCATGACCACCGCCCGGTACCGCTTGTCGACGGCCCTCTTCTCGAACTGGCGGCCCAGCGCGACCATTGCGCGCGCGGTCTTCGCCGCGAGCAGAAGGCCCCCCGTAGGCGCGTCGAGCCGATGGACAGGACGCGGCGCCGCCAGCGCGTCGCGCTCCAGCGAGGCCGACAGATTGTACGGCAGGGCGTGTTCGAGCGTTTTGAAGCGGTTGCCATTCACCGCCACGCCCGCGGGCTTCTCGACCACGGCGACGTGTTCGTCCTCGAAGAGCACGCGAAGGCAAAGCGAGTAGGTCGGCGCCGCGGGGGTGTCGGGATCGAGGAGCTCTATCACCTGCCCCGGAGCGACCCAGGAGCCCGTGGACGCCGCGGCTCCGTCGATCGTGAAGCCGCCCCGCTTGATCGCCTTCACCACGGCCTTGCGCGAGGGAAGGTGCGTAAAAACCGAGCAGGCGTATTCGCGGAAACGGACGCGGGGCGTCCCCTCGGGAACGATGTGGCGAGCGCAGACACGCATCACGGCCGCCCCCTTCCTTCTTTCGCTTTGAATGAGTTCACGGATCGATTCTATCTTCGGGACCAGGCCCCTGTCAACGAGCATACATGCCGCAGGGATTAGTTTTTTAATTGACAATCATATATGTAAATATCTGATATTCATAATTTTAATATTTGGAGCCAACGGGTATGTATTTCATACGCCAGGTCTGATACGAACGCAGATTCGGGCAGGTTCTGTCTGATCGGTTCAACGGGCGGGTTGACCGAGGATTTATATACCTGTTCACTCCGCGGAAGTATGACCTTCTGTTCCGTGAACTCCCGTAGATAAACCCCGGCATTTCGACTCCCCCGGTATTCAGACCATTTACAGCATAATCCCTACGACGCGTTTCGGCCCTTGCCCGCGGATTGTCCCGGGCAGCCGGGCGCGGAGGAAGGTCCGCGGTTTCGTCGTATCCGACAGCGGGACCTTCGGCTCATGACACCATAACAGGAGCTGAAAATGGAAGCCATTCAACTGAGTATCGACGGCAGGCCCGTAACGGGCGCCCGGGGTCAGACCATTCTCGAAATCGCGCGCGAGAACGGAATCGACATCCCGTTTCTCTGTTACCATCTGAAGATCAGCAAGACCGGCGCGTGCCGCATCTGTATCGTACGCGTCAACGACCAGATGCTCAAAACATCGTGCACCGAACCCGCCACAAACGGAATGAAGGTGGACACCGAAGACGCCGAGATTGCCGAAATCCGGAAGGGCATCCTCGAGCTTCTTCTTGCGGAAGGCGATCACAACTGTCTGTACTGCGAGTCGAACGGCGACTGCGAGCTGCAGCGGCTGTGCCACCGCTACGGCGTGGAGGCGCCGGCCGAGGGTTACGCACCGCGCGCGCGCGAAATCGACACCGCTTCGAGCAAGGGCCTCAGGCGCAACGAAAACCGCTGCATCCTCTGCGGACGCTGCGTGAAGGCCTGCGGCGAGATCCAGATGAACCGGGTGTGGGACTTCGCCGGCCGGGGCGGGAGCGCCCGTCTGACGGCGGACCTTTTCAGGCGTATCGGCGACTCGAGCTGCGTGGAATGCGGCACCTGCGTACAGCTCTGCCCCACCGGCGCTCTCTCGCTCCAGACGGTGCTGGGCCGGGGACAGGCATGGGAGCTAAAAAAAGAATCGAGCATCTGCTGTTACTGCGGAGTCGGCTGTAAAATCGATTATTACACCAATAAAGAAGGAAAGCTCGTAAAGGCCATGGGCAACGAGGACGGGCCGAACAAAGGCCATCTCTGCGTAAAGGGCCGGTTCGGCTTCGACTTCGTCCAGAGCGATAAACGGCTCACAACGCCGCTCATTAAAAGAAACGGGAAGTTCGAAAAAGCCACCTGGGACGAGGCGATAAACTTCGCGGCATCCAGGCTCGCGGAAATAAAATCACAGCACGGTCC
>CAZEAH010000442.1:0-3271 GCA_964510075.1 uncultured Leptospirales bacterium
CCTGCCACGCCAGCCAGAGCCCGGCGCCGACGCACGATCCGCCCATGACGGTCATGGCGGTGACGACCGAAAGTCGTCCGACGGCGAGGATCGCGCCCATCCCGCCGACCATCGCCACGAGGTAGCCGATGCCGGCGATGGCCGCGGTCTTGGGCATGAGCCGCACGTAGGAGCCGCGTCGGATCAGCCAGAGGAAAAAGATGAACGGCGACGCGACGGCGAGACTCCAGCAACTGACGGCGATCTGCTGGTGCCCGCTGAGCTGATAGACGAGCCCGACCAGAGCGAGCGCCTCGTCGACGCGGCCGGGGTCCAGCCACAGGGATGCGTCGGGGTAGTCCCGGTAGTTGAGCTGTGCGGCGAGCACCTCGACCATGCCGCGTCCCGTGGCGCCGGCGCGAAGCGCCAGCCCGTGGCCGCCGGGCTTTCCGGTGATCGCCGGAGCGGCGTACTCGGCCGCGGTGGGAAAATCGGTCGCTATGCGCGCCACAAGGTCGGTGTCGGAAACCGGAATGCCGAAATGCCGCTTAAGGCGGCGCGCCGGTTCGGGGCTGTCGGTGTTCTTGACGATCGCCCCGGCGTCGGCGCCCACGTTCAACGTGAGGCGGTCGAACAGTATGCCGATCTCGGGACCGCCCACGCCCACGTCGCCGGCGGGCACGTCGGTAAGCGGGCCTATCCCGGCCCGATAGTAGAGGAAGTCCGCATAGGCGCGGAACACGTTGGTACGCGCGGCGGCGCGCTTCTGTTCGTCCTCGCCGCGGAATGAGGTGTCGCCCAAAATGCCGCCCTTGCCCGCGGCGTAGAAGGGAATGCCGATCCCCATGGTCTTGAAGAGCATGTTGGTGGATAGCGCGCCCTCGCCCGAAAACGAGACGTGCGACTCGTGCGCGCGGATGCCGCCCTTGCCGATGCCGTGCCCGGTCATCCTGATAAAGAGAAAGCCCTTCCCCGTAAGGGGCTCAACGTAGTCGTCGAAGCGCACGCCGCTGAAGCGGATAAGCTGAACGATCTCCTCGTCGGTAAGGGGCCTGCTCTCGCGGTCCCTCTCGCGCGCGAAGGGCACCGAGGCCGCCGAGAAGATGTCCTTCAGCGTGCACCAGTAGTAGTCGTCCTTCATGTCGGGTGTGGGGTTGAGCAGGTAGTTCTTCACCAGGGCGAATGCCCTTGCGCGTATCTCGGCGCTCGGCTCGGCGAGAAGGGCCACCAGCGGCACCAGATACTCCTTGCGCCGGTCCTTCTGGAACTCGTCGATGAACGAGAGCTTCAGGTAGTCGTCCATGGCGGCCATGCGGGCGAGCAGATCGCGCACCTCGAAGGCCGAAATGGGCGCGGGCCGCAGCGGCGAGAGACGGTTGAAGAGCTCGGACTGCAGAAAAGAGGCCAGGCCGTCGGAGAGGAGCTGCGCGGGCAGGTGCACGAAGACCGAGGCCCGTTCGGATCCGTCCACGGAGAGGAAGTCCGCGTATTCGCGAATAAAGCGGATACCCTGCCGCTCGAAGACGCGGTGGAGGGTGCCCAGGTGCTCGAGCAGCCTCTCGCGCGATACGCAGACGCGCACGCAGCGCTCGGACGGGTCCGGGGAGTCCTCGAGGGTGATGGCGATCTCCTCGCCTGCGGCCTTCGCCGCGCGAAGCGCCTTCCAGGCGCGAAGCGGACGCACCGCCGCGGAACGTTCGCCCCGGTTGAGCCGTTCCATGACGACGGAGGGAAGGCCCGCGCCAAGGAACATGCCGATCGCTTCCTCGGAAAGGTCCATGCCCAGCGCGGCGGCCGCGGACCGCACGGCCTCGCGCGCCCTGGCCGAAGCCTCCTTCGCGGAGGCGCGCTCCCTCGAGTCGAGGAAGTACACCACGCGGGTATCGCACTCGCCGCCCGGCCCCTCGATGCGGTACGCAAAGAGGCGCGGCGCCCGGCCCCTGCCTGCGGACAGAAGGTGCGCGATGTCGTCGAGCACCCGCGCGGAGAGCACAACGTCCTCCGAGATGAAAAAGAGATGCCGTTCGCCGAAGACGCCCCGCACGTCGATGCGCGGCGCTTCGCCGTCGGCGCAGGCGCTCTTTTCCTGGTACCGGTTATGCTCGATAATGAAGGCCAGCTCCTCGACCCCCAGGCCGAGGTCGCGTATGTCGTCGGACAGAAAGTGGCTCCCCTGGTCCAGGCGGCGGAGCGCGGTGCCCAGCTCGCGGTCGATGGTGGCGTCGGAGAGCTCGGAGCTTCCCCGGAGCATGTCGTACAGGCGGGCGATATCCTCGGCGGAAAACACCGCGCTCGAAATGCCCGTCGGAGGCGTATGAGAATAAGTATGATCGTGATCCATGGCGTTCGTCCCTCCTGTGGTGGGTGCGGCCGCTTTCAGGCCGGAAAACAGGCCGACAGCGCCGTATTCATTAGAAATGAACCTTTGGCATTTATATTACACTATTATGTAATAATATGCCTTATAGTGTATTATAAATAACTATGGTGAAATTTGTCAATGTTATTTTGTAGTATACGTGTGCGCCGGAAAAGAAGGAGGAACGAGGAAACGGCCCGACTGGTCGGATCGTGGGATTCCGCGGTGCGCAGCGATTTTTTAAGGGAGATGTACGCGTCCCCGAGCGCGCTGAAGGCGGAAAGCGGCCCGACGAGCAGGGCGTTAAGCCCGGCGAACGAGCCCTTGAAGGTCACGAACTGCCAGAAGCTCATCGAATCCACGCCGAGCACGGTCAGTACGAGCACGAGGACCGGCGTGAGGACGATAAGATAGATCACGCCCATCACGAACGATCTCCACCAGATGCCGGCGGGCAGGTATTTGAGGACGGGATGCGATTTCCTGCGCCACGCGAGCGCGGTGATCTTCTTCTGCCCGATCTTCTGGTACGTCACCCAGGTGATGACCAGGCAGGTGAGATAGGTCAGCAGGAAAATCATGATCATCGAGTCGGCCACGATGCCGGGCCAGCCCCACAGCGTCATGACCGGCAGGGCGACGAAGTATCCGATCGCGAAATTGATGGCGAAATTGATAATGGCGCTTACCACGCCCTGGTCGAACGAAATGTACCGCTTGTGCACGCTCTCCATGGTGAACCTCCGGTTTTGATCGGTGGAGTGTATGCCATGGGGGCGGCGAGTCAAAGCATAAAATGCGGGGCGGGGAAATAATTAATGCCCTATCGTAAGCCGCGGCGCGGCCGCGGGAATTCCTTCGCCGGGTACCCCGGCGCCTCCGCGCGGATTCTATTTCAGGCCGATCTCTTTCCGGCTCTCCATATCTTCCCGT
>CAZEAH010000443.1:0-3254 GCA_964510075.1 uncultured Leptospirales bacterium
CATGAACGCGAGCGTGTTGATGTTGAACGCGATATTGGTGGCCGCCAGGCTCGTGGTGCCAAGGCGCCCCACTAAAAGGATGAAGATCGTAAACCCGGCGATATCGACGAAGAACTGCACGCCGCTTGGAAAGCCGAAGCGAAGAAGCCGCGCGAAAAGCTCCCTGTCCAAACGCCAGCCGGCCAGCGTGCTATAGGTCCTGCGCAGTCGCGGTGCGGCGAGAAGCGAGAGGTAGGCGATACAGTATGTAAACCCTGCCGCGACCGTCGCTATGGCCGCGCCCTCTATGCCCATCTCCGGAAATCCCCATTTCCCGAATATAAGGACATAGTCCAGCAGAAGGTTCACGCCGGTGGCAAGGAAGTTGACCCACATGACCGGCCATGGCCTGCCAAGACCGGTGAAAAAGCCGGAAAAGGCCGAGGAGGCTATTCCCGGGAACGCACCGAGACAGAGAATCTGGAAATAGATGATCTCATAGCGCCTGACTTCCGGGTCGTGGCCGGCCAGGTCGAAGATCGCCGGGGCCTGGGGAATGAGGGAGAGGTGCACGACGGCTCCGGCGAGGGCGATATACGCTCCCTGCCAGATCGAAGGCCCGACCCTTTCGTTGACGCCCGCGCCGAAATACTGGGCGGCGAAAATGCTCACATAGCCCGCGGTTCCTATGAATATGCTCATGGTGCAGAAATTGAGTATCCCCGCGGGCATCACGGCGGCGATCGCGTAGGGGGAATACCACGCGAGAAACATCCGGTCGACGAAATGCTGGAGCGACCACGAGGATGTGCTCAGGATAAGCGGGATTGACATAACGAGGAGCTCGCGGTAGCCCCCGGGGGTCCCCCAGCGCTCGGAAAGCGATTTTCTGATGCCGTGCATCACGTGCCGTGCCTCGTATTCATTCGGGTTGCCGGCCGAGGCCGCCCCCTCGCCCTTCCGGTTCGGTCCGCGATTCGTCTTCCCGAAGGATGTCCGGTGCGCCCGGGGCAGTGCTTGATTTTTTTAGCAAAGGGGCGTGCGTCATGGTAGACTTGTACAGACCGGAAGTCAATAAGACCGGAGCGACGGCTTTGCGCAAGACTTTTTACACATGTTTTCGACAGATCCGACAATGAACGGAAAGCGGGCAAGCGCCATCGTATCGCCCTGCGGAATCTACTGCGGGGCCTGTCCCCGGTACCGCGATACGGCGGTCTGCAGGGGGTGCCGCTCGGACGGCCGTCACGATAAATGTGATATATATGAGTGCTGTGTCGTTATGGGAGGAAAGGACTTCTGCCACGAATGCGACTGTTTTCCCTGCGAACGGCTCATCACCTTTACCCGCTATAATCCCGGAAAGTCTTTCGCCCACTTCAGGCACATCGCCATCGACAACCTCGAACGGATCAAACTCATCGGGCCCGAGGAATGGGCCCGCGAAATGGAACTTTTAAGCTCGCGCGGCGAGTATTGCATCAGCTCGAAAAACCCGGACGGTGAACTCGACACCTCCCCCTGCCCCTGCCCTCATACCGCGAAACGGACCTGAATACGCGCCTTCGGAGCGCTCCATCCGCGGTTCCGACGACGGAAATAACCGGCCGTTAAAAACCGCCTCGAGCGTCTTTATTTTTAATCCTCACACTTGCTGAAAGCCGATATATTCTGTATATTGTACCTGTTGCCGTTACGCGGCCTTCCCGCGCGGCCGAAAAAAAGAGAGTACACAGCACCCTTCATGAAATACATCACCGAAGCCGTTGAAGAAAACAGGGACGTCCGGATTATTACCTATTCGGTAAGCACCACCAACGAGAACCGCCTCAAGAAGGTTCTCGCTCTGTATCTGCGCAAGCGCGGCTGCGAGGTCCTCCTGGGGCCCATATACACATGCGTGAAGGAACTGCTCATCAACGCGGTAAAGGCCAACTACAAGCACATCTATTTCGAGGGTGCGGCGCCGCAGAGTCCGGCACCCGACCTTCTGGGACACGACAAGGCGATCCGCCTCTTCAAGCTCGAGATGTCGCGCGAGGACGCGAAAACCCTCGCCCGCCTGGCGCGAAGCCGCGACATGAAGGCAGAGATCGTGTTCCATCACGAGGGAGACACGCTCTCCATCTCCATCACGAATCCCATCCCGATGACGCCGGACGAGCTCGAAAAAGTGCGCAAGAAACTCGCCGACGCCCGTAAATGCGAGGATATTTCCGACTATTTTCTCATGAACGCCGACGACCCCGAAAACGAGGGCGCGGGAATCGGGCTGGTTCTTATTTCCATGATCCTTAAAAGCCTGGGCGTCGACCAGTCCAGGCTCGACATACGCTCGCTCGAAGACCGCACCATGGCGTCTCTCACCATTCCGCTTAACAGGGCGACACTCGAACACTACGCCCAGAGTACCGCCCACGCCGCCGGATAGGCATGGAACAGCCGGTTTCCTTCGCCTTTTCCCCATGCCCCAACGACACCTTCGCGTTCCACGCGATGCTGCACGGCCGAGTCGATACGCGCGCGTATCGCTTCGAGCCGCGCATCGACGACGTGGAGAGCCTCAACCATGCCGCGCTGCGCGGGGAGCACCGCCTGAGCAAGCTCTCCTTTCACGCCTACCTTCACCTGGCCGGTCGCTACATCCTGCTCGACGCGGGCTCGGCGCTGGGCTACGGATGCGGCCCGCTGGTGGTCGCCCGCGGATAATTCACCGGTCTCGAAGGCGCGCGACTGGCCATCCCCGGAGAGCTCACCACGGCCTTTCTGCTCTTCAGGCTCTGGAGCGTCGCCGAGGTCGACATTCACGTAGCACGCTTCGACGAAATACTCGACGGCGTCGCCGCGGGGCGCTACGACGCGGGGCTCATCATCCACGAGGGGCGCTTCGTCTATCCGCGCTACGGCCTCGAGCGCATCGTCGACCTGGGCGAATGGTGGGAGGCCGAGACGGGCCTGCCGATACCGCTGGGATGCATCGCGATGCGTAACGACGGCGGGGGTGATGAGCAGGCGCGCGCCGGGGACTTTTCCGCCATCATACGCTCGTCCGTGCGGTACGCCTTCGATCACCCCGAGGACTCGCGCGACTTCGTCCGCGCTCACGCGCGGGAGATGGACGACGATGTCACCCGGCGGCACATACAATTGTACGTAAACGACTTCACGCTCGATCTCGGCGATACCGGCCGGCGCGCGATTCAGACACTGGAGGAAATGGCGCGATGCAGGGGAATTGTCTAACCGGCATAGTGATGGCCACGATGATCGAGGCC
>CAZEAH010000444.1:0-3249 GCA_964510075.1 uncultured Leptospirales bacterium
ATGGAGTAAAAATTCTGCATCAAGTTCATCACATTAGAAATGCCCGAGGCGAAAGCGTATCTGCGGGGCAGAGAGGTGAGTTTTGTCACAAAAATCGGCCTGGCCCGGGTTGGAAATATAGACCTGGAACTCATGCAGATAGTAAAGGGCGAACACATTGTAAAGGAATTCCTCGATAAGCATGGTCCGGGGATCCATCACCTCGGAATATATGTCGACGATCTAAACAAAGAAGTCAAGGAATGGACCGAAAGGGGAGGCGCGGTCGTCCAGAAGACGGCGCATCCTGATGGCATCGGTACCGCATATCTCGATACGGAGAGCGAGCTCGGGTCCCTGTATATCGAACTGGTCAAGCTCTAGGGCCGTCCGCACCTCCATTCAATATATTACCCAAACCAAATAATCGGGGCCTGTGTGCCCAGGATAATCGAATGTCCACTGATGTTCGGATTCGATACGCCTCCCCGACTACCGCACGGTCGGGGAGGCGTTGAAATGTGTTTGACTATACGGCTTCAGGCAGTATCCTTCCTCTGGTTCATTCGCAGCAGCGTTTGGCGCCTGTCAACGTGCGAGCGTATTCAGGTCGGAATTATAAAGAGTCCTCTTCGGCGCCGGGACCGGAATGAGAGGACGGTGGTTGCACTGCAGCGGAAATCATACAATAAAGAAGACCGATATGAAAACTATCAGATTATCAGTCGTGCTGGCCGGAATTGTTCTATTGTCCCTGCACACGTTCGCTTACGCGAGTCGAATTGACCTGACCGGGGAAACGATGTACGTGCGCGAAGGTTTCTCCGCCGAGTGGCTGCAGGCCCTCCCCGAGGAGGGATCTTCGGGCTGGATAGAAATCGCTCCGGGCACATCCGGCGAACGTGCGGTGCGCGTGAGAGATATTGCATACGACAATAAAGTCGAGCGTCCATTCCTGTCGTTAAAACATTTCCCGGACAGGACATATACGTTTGTGACGAGATTTTATGTTGAGCGCACCGCTATAGAAAACGGCCGTATTCACGGCATTCATCTGGCGAGCATTGGAGGGAACTGGGAGGTGTTTGTCAACGGCCGCGTCGTACACAGGGAGCTGCACCTTGGTCCGGACGTGGCCGTTCGCGTATGGAGGGGCATGCGGGACGTTTTCTTCCCCCTCGATCCGCGGATTCTTCGTGCGGGCGAGAATATTCTCGGTTTCAGGATAATAGGCAACCCGACGTTCAGCGACACGGGACTGTATCAGAGCAGTCCGTATTTTGTGGATGAATACGAAAAGATCGTGGATTTTAACTCCGAAGCCATGCCGCTTGCCTTCATCTTTCTCTATCTTTTCTTCGGCCTTTACCATATATTTCTGTACCTGAACAGAAAGAGTGAGCGATACAACCTGTGTTTCGGCCTTTTCGCCGTCATACTGTTCGTGTATCTTTTTATGAGGACGCATACGGTATATTCGCTGATATACGATACCGGTGTCGTATTCACGATCGAACTGATTAGTCTCTTTATGCTCATTCCGCTCGCCGGTTGTTTTTTCGAGCTGATTATCAAACGGTCGGTAAGCATTGTAACGAAAGTGTACGGTGCTTTCTGCGTTCTTCTGATTCTGCTTGTTCCGTTCTCGCCGTATCCGTTTGCGCATGATGTTCTTCGCGTGTGGCAGGCGACTGCTCTCATTCCGGTTTTCTACTATGCCTTTTATACAATAGGCTGCAGTTTTGTCCGAAGAGTACGAAAGAGGCACGTTGAATCTATCAGGGCGTTGCGGCCTGTATCGTATCGTGCGTCTGTCGGGCAAACCCTTGTGGGGTCCGTAACAGGAAATATCCTGCTGGGGATGGTCGTGCTTTTCGCAACGACGGTTTTCGATATAATCGATGCGGTCTTTCTGTCGCTTGATCTTGTCCTTACGCGGTATGGTTTTTTCTTTTTTGTTATAGGGAACGCCCTTATCCTCGCGAACAGATTCATTTTCCTGCACAGAAGAATCGAAAACCTTAACGCCGACCTCGAAAAAAAACTGTACGAACTCGATGCGGCCAACAGAACGATCAGCATGTCGGAGGAAAAATACCGTCTCCTCGTTGAAGGCACGAACGAAGGCATTTTTTCCCTGGGAGAGGACTGGTCATTCACAACCGCCAATCGGGCCTTCATGAAGCTGATGGGAATTCACGCTGATGATCTCGGCGCTCTCAAATTTACGGATATAGTATACGAGGATCCGGAAGAAAAAAGCGTCATGATACGACTTGTTGAAAGAAAGCTCGATGAATTCATGACCACGCGGGTGCCGTTCAGCATGAAGATGAAACTTAAGTCCGCGTTTGCGGCCGAGCCGCGTGAGTTCAATGTGCGACTCGAGTTCATTGCGATCGAGGGGAAAAATGAAATTCTCGGGAGAGCGGCGAGTGTCGCCGAAGATTTACTGCTCGAGTATTTTATATCCGAACGCCAGAATTTCGCCATCGGCAATTACCTCATAACCGCGGAAGAAATAAGCCACAGGCTTGTGCGAAATGTCGTGAAATACATGGACGCGCAGCAGGTCAATATGTTGAGGATTGGCCTCAGGGAGATGATAATAAACGCGATAGAGCACGGTAACCTGAACATCACCTTCGATGAAAAATCTATCGAAACGATGAGCGACAACTACATGGAGTTTATTGCCGCCCGCCAGAAAGACCCGAAATACCAGGGGCTGAAGGTGGGTATAGAATTCTCGCTTAACCCGGAAAGGGTTGCCTACAAGATAACCGACATGGGCCGGGGTTTCGACCATGTAAGGATGATGGACGCGATTAAAAACAGGGTAAATTCGGAGATGCTTGCCCATGGACGCGGAATTACGATGGCGCTTAACGTTTTCGATCAGGTAACGTACAACAGGCGCGGCAATCAGGTGCTTCTCGTTAAGCGCTTCACGTAATGCGCGAGATGATGGGCATGCGGCGACAGCGAATATTCACGGAGCGGTCAGCCGGGTGCGTTTTCTTGTGAATTCGAAAACCGCGCCGCTGAAAGGCGGGTCGCTAAGGCTCGATACGGCGGTGATATAGGCCACGTTATCAAGGCGCCCGAAGCTGATGCCGGTCACGAATGGAAGGGACGTTTTTATTACCTGCTGGAGTGTTCCGGTACGGGAAAGCAACAGGATCCTTGACGCGCCTGAATGGCAGATAAAAACGGTTCCGGCAGAATCAACGGCAAGGGCGTCGGGCCCCGCGTTACGCTCCATGCCAT
>CAZEAH010000445.1:0-3249 GCA_964510075.1 uncultured Leptospirales bacterium
ATTATGCACAGATTGGGAGAGTGGGTCTTCTGGGCGAGCATCGCCGCGGCGCACGGTGCGCCCGTACCCACCACGACCGTGGCGCCGTCCTCCAGGTTGCGCGCCGCGACGCAGATCATGAGCTCCATGGGATTGTAGTCTGCCATTTCATCCTCCTACTTTTTGTCGATCAGAAGCTCGATGCGGCGCAGCTTGTTCATCTTTTCGATGCCGCCGCAGAGCGTGAGGTATTCGTCGAAGTTTTTTGTACCGTAAATATATTTCTCCATGAACTTCTTCAGCGATTCGGGATCCTTTTCGGCCGCAAGCCATTCCCTGAGGTGCTCCTCGTCGGAAAAATACTCGTAGGGCATATTGCCCGGATAACTGCCGTACGGCGACTCGATGACCGCGTCCACGCACCAGAACGGAATAAAGGTCGCCTCGGGACGCTGCCTGATCGCCTCGGTGGAGACAAGCCGCTCGGTGGTGATGACCACCCTCTTCGCGGCCTTGGCGAGGTCCTGGTCGGAAACGGACGCGCCGTAGACGTGACAGTTTCCGTACACGTCGCACTCGTGAACGTGTATGGCCGCGAAATCCGGGTAGAGGGCCGGGAACGCAGCGTACTTCTGCCCGGTGAACGGACAGAGGATCTCCCTGGCGGCGCTGTATTTGAAGGTGTCGGTCCCCATGATATTGCGCGCGGGTATGAACGAGAGCCCCATGGCGGCCGCCTTGATCCTCCACGACAGGGTCGCGTTGGTCCATTCGGTAAGCTCGACTTTACCGCTTTCAATATACCGCCGCGCGTTTGGCGACAGACCCCGCGCCTCCAGGCCTATTATATAGGCGATGTCACAGCGGTTGAACGCCTCGCCCGCCGACAGGATCTGGAAGTCGTGGGTCGACGTATGACCGGCGAATCCAAGGTTCTTCTTCCCCTGCCTCACGATTTCATGACAGATCGCCGTGGGTATGCGGTTCGCTCCGAATCCCCCGATGGCGATATAGTCGCCGTCGTTTATCATGGTGCGCACCACGTCCTGTACCGTTGAAAGCTTGGGTTTGAGCGCTCTGGATTTCCCGCGGAAGAATTCCCTCGCCGCGTCAGCGTCCGGATTGGTAAAGAGCCTGTTTACTCCCGATTTGAGCTCGGTGTTACGTTCCATCACATCAGCCGACATGCCTGTATCCCCCTGTGAGGTTTTCTTTTCGATTCGCTTCAGCTCATCCCGCCTGCGCGGCGTCTTCCGCGTACATACTCTCAATGACGGGACCGTATTTTTCCTGCACGACCTTTCTTTTTACTTTCAGCGTCGCCGTCATCTCGCCGGTTTCCTTGGAAAAGTCCTGCCGTATAATCCTGTACTTCTTGATCGTCTCATACTTGGCAAGCCGCGCGTTGCGCTCCGCCACGTGTTCGTCGACAATCTTCAGGAAATCGTTATTCTCAAGCAGCTCGTCCGGGTCACCGAAGGCTATCCCGCGCTCCTCGGCAAGCTTCGCCGCAATCTGGCGGTCGATATTGACGAGCGCCGTGAGGTATTTCCTCTTGTCGCCGATGACGATGCACTGCGTGAACAGCGGATCGCTTTTAAACAGATTTTCTATATTCTGGGGCGCTACGTTCTTGCCGCCCGAGGTGATGATGAGATCCTTTTTTCGGTCGGTGATGATGAGGAAACCCTCCTCGGTAAACATGCCGATATCACCGGTCCGCAGGTAACCATCCACCGTAAACGCCTCGCGCGTCGCTTCCTCGTTGCGCCAGTACCCCTTAACGACGCAGTCGCCTTTTACCAGTATTTCGCCGTCGTTATCCAGCTTGATATCGACCCCCGGCAGTGGCTTCCCGACGGTGCCTATCCGGTAGTCGGCCAGGTTGCTCATCGTAGCCGGCGCCGTCAGCTCGGTCATCCCGTATCCTTCGATCACCTGTATCCCCGCCGCGTTGAAAAACTGGATTATCTCCTTCGCCGTCGGCGCACCCGAGGCGGTCATCCAGCGCACCCGTCCGCCCAGCGCGTTCTGCAGCTTCTTGAATATCATCTGGAATGCGATGAAATACTTAAACTTCAGAAGAAGCGGGATGCGTTTTTTTCGCTCCCGATAATCGCTTATCTTAGCGCCAACCCTCTGCCCCCAGAAAAAGCCCTTCTGCTTCCATGCCGGTTCGTTTCGCACCTGCATGGTGATGCGCTGATACACTTTTTCACACACGCGGGGAACCGCGAGGATCTCCGTCGGACGTTTCTCCTGTATATCCGCAACGATAGTGTCCATATTCTCGGCGTAGGATGACGTCAGCCCTACGTACATACCGAAGAAGTGGCCGGCGATACGCTCGAAAACGTGGCTGAGCGGAAGGAAGGGAACGGTCTGATCGGTATCGAAACCGTACTGCGGCTCGACGGAGGCGAGCGCCTTTATCTGCGCCATTATGTTCTTATGCGAGATCATCGCGCCTTTCGGATGCCCCGTGGTTCCCGAGGTATAGACGATGGACGCGAGGTCCTCGACATCCACATCCGCGGCCAGCCGCTCGAAAAGCCCCGCGTCCTCTCCATGCTTTTTCAAACCCGCCTGCATCAGATCGGCAAAGTAAATGACCCCCTGCGGTATGGGTCCCTTGGTGTCATTTTCGATGATAACGATTGTTTCCAGCCTGGGGCATTTTTTTCTTAACGCGAGCGCCTTTTCAAGCTGAACGGCGTTTTCGACGATAAGGACCTTCGATTCCGAATGGCCCACGATGAATTCCATCTCCTCTGCGGTCAGGGTCGAGTAGATCGGAACCAGCACCGCGCCGATCCCCAGCGTACCCATGTCGGAGTACAGCCATTCCAGCCTGTTTTCCGAAACCAGCGAAACACGATCACCCTTTTTTATGCCGATCGATACGAGTCCAAGCCCGGTCGCGCGCGCACGATCGTAATACTGGTTCCAGGTGGCCTGTTCCCACGCGCCTTTTCGCTTTTTCTCAATTGCAAGCCGATCTCCATATTTAAGCATTCTGTTGCGGAATATTTCGTTGATCGTCTTCTCGGTAACCTGCATCCTCACCACCTCCTGGAATTCACGTTATCTGTCTTTGAATACGGGCTTTCGCTTTTCAAGAAACGCCCGTATACCCTCCTCCTTGTCCTCGCTGGAGGCGAGCTTTCCGAAAAGCTCGCTCTCGAGTGCGAGCCCCTCGCGAATCGGAAGGCGCGCGCCTTCCATAACGGCCTCCACGATCGCCCGGACGGCCAGCTGTCCCTTCGACGC
>CAZEAH010000446.1:0-1543 GCA_964510075.1 uncultured Leptospirales bacterium
CGTCAATGCCACCTCGAGGACGTAATCCTCGGGCCGCCGCTCCCCGGCCCATGCGAAGCGCCCCAGTGCGGAGGGCTGCGGTACTCTGGTACAGCCAGGCCGGCAACACGCGCCGGTACGGCGAATGCGCGGCGCGCGCCCTTTCCGCCGGAGGGATCGCGGTTACCGCCTCCGATTACCGCGATTTCGATGCCGCGTCTCTTGCCGGTTTCGATATGATCATCATCGGCTCGCCCGTGTATTACTACGACGTTCCCGGCAATTTCAAGCGGTGGATAGAGGCGCTTCCGGCGATGGAGGGCGTGCCGGTGGCCGGGTACGTGAGCTTCGGCGGCGAGGGCGGCAACCAGCGCAACACCGCCTGCACGCTCCTCACCATGATGGCGGAGAAAGGGGCCGTTCCCGTGGGAATGGGGCTCTTCGGAAACATGTCCACCTACCCGCCCACCTGGTCGATGGGGATGGAGGAGCGTATATTGAAATACCGCCATCTTCCGGATGAAAAGACCTTCGAGAGGGTCAGGGAGTTCGCACGTGCCGCGCTTGCGAGCGTCGAGGCGAAACGGCCCCTGGCGTACGGCAAGCGTTTCGATTTCCGGGAGGTGATAAAGGGGGGCTTTTCCATCTTCTGGGGGGCGCGGCTCTTGACCGGGACGCACCGCATCGACCGCGCGGCCTGCATACAGTGCGGCACCTGCACGGAGAAATGCCCGACAGGGGCGATCCGGTATGCGGACTACGCCGTGGATTCCGGGAAATGTATTTTCTGTTACGGCTGCGTGAACAACTGCCCGGCCGCGGCAATCGACATGACCTACATGGGAAAAAAGCTCATCGGCTTCAACGATTTCACGAAGAAGCACGGTATCACACTGAAGGACCCCGCCTGAGCCGGGTCACTTCGCCCGGCGGCCGGACCTCCAGCGCGCGTAAGCGGCGATGGCGTCGCTCGGCACCCGGGTGGCCCACCCGTTGGTGAGCCGGTGGAAGAAGTAGAGAAGCCTTGCCATCACCCCCGGAATGATGAGGAACTTTCCGCGACGGATCCCCCTCACGATGGCGCGCGCAACGACCTCGGGCGTAAGGAGCCCGGCGAAGGACTTCACCATCCTGGTTTCAGGCGGTATGGTTGCGGTTTCCCACTCCAGAAACGGCGTCTTTACCTCGGGGGGGCAGACGACCGAGACGGCGATTTTATGACGCCTGAACTCGGCGCGCAGGCACTCGGCAAGCCCCACCACCGCGTATTTGCTTGCCGCGTAGGCCGTGTAGCCGTACATGCCGATAAGCCCGGCTTCCGATGAAACCAGCACCATGTGCCCGCCCCGTCCCTTCATGTGGTGGAGCGCCGCGGCGACCGTTTCCCGCACCCCGTATACGTTGGTCTTCATGAGCGCGTCGAAGGTCTTTGCCGGTATATTCTCGAATACGTCGGCCGCGCCAATGCCTGCGCTGGCGATGAACACGTCGGGGGCCCCGAAGGATTTCACCGCGCGATCGATCGCGCGGGCGACATCGCGGGGATTGGTCACGTCCATCGTCA
>CAZEAH010000446.1:1553-3232 GCA_964510075.1 uncultured Leptospirales bacterium
CGGTCCGCGAGCGGTCGGGGCGCCTCTTTTCGATCTCCTTTACGGCTCGCTTCATCTTCTTCTCGTCGCGCGCGAATATGACGATGTTCGCGCCGCGCTCCGCGAGCAATCCGGCGGTAGCGAGCCCTATGCCGCTCGACCCTCCGGTGATGTATACCGTGCGATTGCTGAAATCCTTCATGTCGTTCCACCTTTCTGAAAAGTGACGTAGTGTTGATTCCCGTCATTGTGGATGCCGACCGCCCGGGGAGGTGATGATCTCTTTTCCTGTAAGGAAAGAGCAATGGCGTTCGCTCCCCACGATGACAATCTCTCTTTTCGCTTATATACGGAACGCCGCCGCTTTCATGCTATCCCCGAGAATATGCGTTCCGCCTCGCTCATCCAGCGCGCGAATGCCCTGTCGCTCCACTCCGCGGGGTAGCGCAGGTAGTGCGCGTATACCTTCTTTCCGATAGTTGTGGCCCTGCCTAGCTTCATGAGAATGGCGGGGCGCGCTATGCCGCTCACCAGCGTCGACATCATGGCGCGCTGGTCCGGCGCGAAGAACCTGCCGTTGATGGACGGAGTGAGCATCTCGCCGCTCAGGATGTCCTTCGCGATGAGGAACGCGAGCTCATCGTGCGAGAGGTTCTGCAAAATGTCCTTGAGCGCGCCGAGCGCCGCGAGGTTGGCCCCCCGCTCCGATTCCACGAACCAGCGGCGGTTGTAGGCCCAGAGCGAGCCTATGCCCGCGTCGCCCCCCGCCTCCGCCTCGATGACGGTGCGCGCGGCCATCATGGCCCCGGCGAGCCCGGCCCCCACGCCGCAGCCGGTGGTTGGTATGACCTGCCCGGCCGCGTCGCCCACGGCGATAAAGCCCGAGGCGACAAGCGACCACGGCGAGCGCCCCACCAGCACGCGTCCGCCGCCGCCGCGCAATTCCTTCGCTGTGATCGCCGGGTACTCGCCGATGATTCCCTTTACGATCCCGGCGGGATCGACCCTGCCCGGCTCGTCCTTCACGCCGCCGCCAACGTCGATCGTCGCGTCGTCGTGCAGGTGTGTCCAGAAATAGCCTTTATAAGCGCCGTAACGGTAGTGGTCCGGTATGCCGCCGGGGCCGAGCTTCGCGCGGTCGAGCGCGCGCACCGTTCTCCACGCGTACGCGATCTCGTTTCCGCCGAACGGCCGTTCGAGCGCACCGGAGGCGGACACCGCCGTGCGAAGGACGGATGCCATGCCGGTCGCGTCGACCGTAACGTCGGCGCGCGCGTCGATCGTCCTGCCCTTCGGGTCCTTTACGCGCACTCCTTCGACGCGCAGATCGCCCAGAGGGCCCTTCGTCCGGCCGAGGAGTCCCACGGCCTGGTGGGAATAGCAGATGCGCGCCCCGGCCTTTCCGGCCTCCGCGCGCAGCATGTCGTCGAGCGCCACCCGGTCGGTGAGGATGTAGCCGAACTCCACATCGACCTTCGTTTTGCAGGTGCGGTCCGGCGCCCATATCTGCAGCGGATTGACCGCGTGCTTCTCGAAGAGTCCTTTGCCTGTCGGGGTCTTTTTGACCAGCCTGCCGCGGTAATTCCCGTTCTCCGCCACGGGCATGTCGAAGCCCGCGTCGCGCAGCGCGCCGTATTCGATCGCGTCGGACCAGTCGTGGGCCTTCGCGCCTTTCGTGCGCTTCTCGTAGACCGTCACCA
>CAZEAH010000447.1:0-3223 GCA_964510075.1 uncultured Leptospirales bacterium
CCGGCGTTGCGACAGGAGGTCGCGTCGTTAGCCGGCCCGGAGGCGGGGGGATTTAAACGGCGGCCGACAACTGAACATCGTTCACTTTTTATTGAACGCAATCTAATAATGATTGACGGTCGGACAAAAAATTCATACTTTTAGTGAGATTGTCGGTATTAGTCATAGATACCAGAGTACCGCCTTGCGACCACAATCTGCCAGCCCGGAGGGTGCTTCATGAGTTTAAGGTCTTTTGTCCGAGCATTTCCACTTGTTACTCTTGCGTTCATTCTTGTTTGTGCGGGTCTTACCGGCTGTGCCGGCGGCGACATGGCGACCGTTACCATAAGCGTCAGCCATCCGGATTTTGCCAAAACGCATACGCCTTCGTTTTTCGACAGGATGCTGGCGTTTTTGAGCATGAGTACGAGGCTTGAGGCGCAGTCCGCCCCGCCGTCGGGGATCGAACAGTTAAAGCTCACCGTGTCGGCCGCGGATATGTCCACCATTACAGCGGACATTCCGATCGACAGCGGCTCAATTACCCTGACCGTTCCTTCCGGGAACGCGCGTACGTTCAGAATAAAAGCGTTACGTGCGGCCGGGATGAGCGATTATTCCGGATCGGCAACGATGGACCTGGGCCCGGGCTCGACTTCCGTTACCATCCAGATGTCGGAAGTCATGGTATATATTGCGGGAAGCAATGTCTCCGGTCAGGGCTGTTACTGGACGAACGGGGCCATAACGAACTTCACGACCACCCAGGAGATACTCGCGCTCGCGATGACTCCCAATGGGCTGTACAAGGCGGGCCACAATAATTACCAGCCGGGTTACTGGAGAGCCGACAATGCATGGGAACCGGTAACGAATGGTCCCTCCGTAATGGTGGAGGGAATAGCGAAAGGGCTGTTCTCTTCAGGCGGGAACATGTATGTTTCCTATAATGATATTACTGACGGATCGGGCATGGGATATTTCAGCGTTACCCCCTCCTGGTCGTACACTCAGGTAATGAAATCCGTCAATTCAATATACGTGTGGAACGGACAGGTATTCCTTGTCGGAATCAACGCGGGCCCCACGACGGAGGCCCAACTCTGGCGGAACGGAATTCTTGCTACGCTCGACACACCAGCCGGCACCACCTACGCGTACGCATTCTCCATCGTTGTGGATAATGGTGTCGCCTATACCGCGGGCGGATACACTCAAGAAGGAATTGAATATCCGGTCGTATGGCGGAATTCGGCCCGCACAAATATGCTCGCGGGAGATACGTACACCGGAAACGCCAGTTCGGCCACCGACATTTATATAGCGGGCGGGAGTTTCTATGTGTGCGGGTATTACTTTAACGGTTCCATTTCCGTTCCCTGTTACTGGGTGAACGGCACCCGAATTGAGCTGCCCACGCCGGATGGCACCAGACAGGGGCGCGCGAGCGCGATATATGTCACTCCCTCGGGCGATGTGTATATCTGCGGATATTATTATACCAACGGCTATCATGCCTGTTACTGGAAAAACGGCGTTCGACAGGACCTCGTCTCCGGAAATATAGCGGTGGACATCGTGGTGGTGGAATCATAGGACGCGCGGCATTCTCATTCCGCGGGAGGCGGATTATGACTGTAACACGACGGCTCATTAATGCGGCAGTAATACTGGCGGTGTTGGCCGCTGTACATGTACCATTTACCGGCTGTGCCGGCGGCGACACGGCGACGGTCACCGTAAACGTCGGGATTGGGAATGTCGCCCGCGCGCATACCCCGGCCATCTTCGATCGATTTCTTGCCCTTATCAGTATGAGTTCCGCGCTACGGGCCGATCCGGTAAGCCCCCAGTATGGGCTGACCAGCATCGAGATCACGGTCAGCGGTTCCGGAATGGCAAGTATCAAGCAATCGATACCAATGGTCACGGGCGAATTGACTCTGGATGTACCGGCCGGGCCCGCCAGAACGTTTACCGTGGTCGCGTACTCGGAAAACTCTCCAACCTATGGGGGAATCGCCGTCAGAAACCTCTCCCCGGGAGCCAGCGAGACGATACCCATTCAAATGGGACTGCTCCCCCCCCACCGGAAGAAATGAATCTGAACGCCGGCTATTTTGGCTCGGGCCAAGTGGAACTCACATGGTCATATTCATTCGGCGAACCGCCGGGCCTGATCGGATTCAAAATATACCGATCGGACAATCTGGATCCCGGTCCATATTATGTGATCTCGTCAGGAACTAAAGAGCGGTATTATGATGGTGAAATATACACTTATGTGGACTTGAATGGTGTATTCGGTAACCCCGGTGTAGACGCAAGCTGGTACAAAATAAGCGCCATAAATCAATATGGCGAGGGGTATCTTTCATCAGCCTTTGCGAATGGCTGGTAAAAACCTGGCAGATCAAAGTGATTAATTGCCTTGTTGCTTGCCTTTGCCGTGGATTGATTGTACCTTTTAACATTTGGTCGTACCGTTAAGCATAGCGGCGTTCGTTCGGCGGGAAAAGGAGGAAGTATATGAGATATACAGTAAGGAAAATCTCCAGGATAGCTCTAACCATTATGCTTCTTGGCGCAGCGACGATAGTAATAGGCTGTGCCGGCGGCGACATGGCGACCGTTACTATCAACATCGGGAACCATATCGCACAGGCCGACAGGTCGTCGATGGTCGACAGAATCATCGCCTTTTTCAGTCTCAGTACACGGCTCCAGGCCGACCCGCCTCCTTCAAGCATTTATGGTATTGATCTGACCATTAACGGACCGGGGATGGCGACAATCGTACGCTCGATACCTCTTGACACCGGTCTTGTCACCGTCGATGTACCCTCCGAACCGGCGCGGGTGTTTACCATCGTCGGCTACAATGAGAGTGACGAACGGTACATGGGCGGAATCGCGACAAAGGATCTCGCCCCGGGCGAGAGCGTGACGATCCCAATTGTGATGGGGGAATTGCCCTGGGTATACTCGGTTATCCCATCGAACTATCCCTATCCTGCCGGCTCGCAGGAAAATACCGCGATACAGCTTGTCATGACTTTCGGAGGAGATAATCCACCATTGGGTTACAGGATTTACCGCACCGATGGTTATTCCTCTTATCCCAATTTCTGGGGGGAGTATTATTTGATAGGCGCGACTACGACCAACACTTATCGCGATTTCAGCGCGATTTTAAACAGATATTACAGATACAAAGTGTCCGCATTTAATGAATACGGCG
>CAZEAH010000448.1:0-3210 GCA_964510075.1 uncultured Leptospirales bacterium
GGTGGAGGAATGCGACCCGTTTATTGAGGACTATGTGCGCGGGCTGGGATATCGTCCCATCGGCAAAGAAGTGATTCCAATTCTTGGAGAACTGACGCCGGAGATTGTCGATCTTGCCATCAACAAGAAAAAACCCGCCAATTCGATTCCAACGTACACGTCAAAAATACCGGGAAGACCCCCCACGCTTTGCAAGGGCTGCCCGCACGGTTTCGTGTTCGAGGTGCTCAAGAAACTCGATGTGGTCGTCAACGGCGACATCGGCTGTTACACGCTCGCCGTGCTTCCTCCCTACTCGGCCATGCACAGCCAGGGGTGCATGGGGGCGAGCATCGGCATGCACACGGGCTTCGAGAAGGCCCGGCCCGAGATGGCCGGAAGATCGGTCGCGGTAATCGGCGATTCCACCTTCATCCATTCGGGCATTACTCCGCTCATCGACCTGGTCTACAACAAGGGGACCGGCACGGTGCTCATACTCGACAACCGGGTGACCGCCATGACGGGCCACCAGGACAATCCCGCCACCGGCGTCACGCTGATGGGCGAGGAGACGCACGAGCTCGACCTTGAGGCGCTGTGCAGAGCGGTCGGCGTAAGGCGTGTACGGAAGGTCGATCCGAAGAACATGGACGAGTTCGAGAAGACCGTGCGCGAGGAGCTCGCGGCACGGGAGCCCTCGGTGATCATCTCATCCAGGAAATGCATACTGACGAAGTGAGGCCGCCATGAAGAACGTGATTTTCGCCGGGGTCGGCGGGCAGGGGGTCATCCTCGCGAGCAAGATACTGATGGAGGCGGCGATGGCCGCCGGTTACGACGTAAAGGAGTCCGAGGTGCACGGCATGGCCCAGCGCGGCGGAAGCGTCGACTGCCACGTGCGCTACGGCAAGAAGGTCTACTCGCCGCTCATCGAGAAGGGGACGGCCGACTTCGTGGTGTGCCTGGAGCTTCTCGAGACCATGCGCAAGCTGGAATACCTGAAAAGCGACGGCATGATCATCGTCAACCGCGAGAAGATCGATCCGGCGCCGGTGGCCGCGGGGCTCGAAAAGTACCCCTCCGACATCGAGGACTGGCTGAAAGCGAACGTAAAGAAGCACCTCGTGCTCGACACGAAAGCCGCCCTCAAGGAGGCGGGAAGCTCCCGGGCGCTCAACATCGTGATGCTCGGTGCGCTCTCGAATTACCTGGAGTTCACGGAAGAGCAATGGGCGGCCGCCATCCGCACCCTCGTGAAGGAGAAGTTCGTCGAGATGAACCTCAAGGCGTTCGCCCTGGGGAAGGGCCTGGTCGCCCGATAACGGCCGCCCGCGGCGGAGGATGAAGGTAAAGCACATGAAGAGGTACGGAGCGCTCGGATATTTCGCCGGCGTCGTCGCGATAACGGCCGCGGCGGCATTCACATCATGCTCGACGTATTCGGTCTCGAAAGAGATGTCGAGCGGGAGCGCGCTTGGAAAGATGAAAAGCGCGTGCGTGGTGCTCCGTCTTTCGCGGAACAGCCGGATAGAGAGGGAGGAGCAGACCAGGAACCTCGCCAGCTGGCTCGCCGCCGCGAAACATACGAAAAAACTCGCCCTGCTCTCCTCCTGCGACGACGGCGTGTGCTCCTATACGGCACAGGACGACCGCTTCTACCAGGTGGACGGCGACGGCCGCTTTTTGAAATACAAGGCCGCCGGCGTGGTGAGCGAGTACGTCCGCGCGAACGAGGCCGGACTGAAAAAGATACTCGCCGACAACGGCTGCGACGGAATCGTCATCTACGAGGTCTACGGGGTCATCGCGCTCGAGATGCAGTTTTTCGATTTCGATTCCGTGGTATGCGTTCTCGACCGCGATCTGAAACCGGTCTATCTGGACCGCCAGTTCGACTCGTACAATGTCGACGAGATCAGCGCCGCGCGGGTGCGCCAGCAGCTCCTCGACCGCGTGAGCGAGCGCCTGGTGGACGCCCTCGACGACATGGGATTCCTGCGGCGCTGATCCCCATGCGCTCGCCTTTCACTCCCGGCACGGATCGCCCGTGCCACTACCGGGAGCTTTTCGTCGCCTCCAGCGGGGATGTGTATCCCTGCTGTCTCACCTGGAACAAGCCCGCGCTGCGCATAGGCCACATCACCGATACCGATCTTGAAGCGCGCATTCTCGCTTTCGACGGCTCGTGCCGCTGCTCCAGCTTTGCGCTGAGGAAGGGGACTCCGTCGGACGAGCGCGAGTACAAGCTGAACGTGGAAACGGGACTCGCCTGCAACGGGCGCTGCGCCATGTGCTGCGTCGACGCCCCTTCGTGGCACAGCCCGTACCTGTACTACGGAGAACTCGACCGGCTCATCGAAACCCTGCCCGCCATCAATCACATGGTGGTCCAGGGCGGCGAGGTGCTCATCCAGAAGAAGACCATGGACTGGCTCCGCCGTCTGGCCGCTCGGCGGCCCGGGCTTCCCCTGGCCCTCATTACGAACGGGAACGCGGAAGCGGACCTGGTGGCGTTTGTCGAGTCGCTTTTTTTCAACGTACTGATTTCGCTGTACGGCTTCCAGGACGAGACCTACCGGCGCATCACCCGCATGGAGCTTGAAAAGACGCTCCGCTTTGCGGAGTTGCTCGTCACGCGAAACAAGACAACGGTCCACCTGAAGTACCTCGTTACGCCCCTCAACCTCCACGAGCTTCCGCTCTTCCTTCGCTGGGCGATCGCGCTCGGCCCCGAAACGATCTCGGTGATCGACTCGAACACCGCTCATTACATCAACCGGGCCACGCCCGACCGCTACTGGGACCTCGTCATCGGGCGCACGGGCGAGGAGGTGCGCTCCGTCCTCGCCGGCGAATCTTCCCGGCTTGCAGGCTCGCACACTGTCGTGCTTCTCGACGCTCTGTCGCGGGAGATGTTCGGGCTCGACCAGGGCTTTATCGAGGAGGCGGGGCTTGCGGGCACGGTGCTTCCGAATCCCATGGTGGGGTGACGAAACATGCGGTAAACGAGCGACGGGTGTGCCTTCGGTCCGCTGGAATGGATGGCGGCCACACGCTCGTGTGCCTTGAATAGAAGATACTCAGAAGTTACCCGAAGGATGTGCTATCGTTAGATTTTGACTTTCCCCGGCCAGAGCATATATTGGTATATCGCGCTTCTGACAAAAGGATGCAGCTTAACCCTGCGGTCTGAGAGTGGAACCGGTCGTTCCGGAGATCGCGCATGAT
>CAZEAH010000449.1:0-3199 GCA_964510075.1 uncultured Leptospirales bacterium
GTTCGAGTCGGTCGTATCGTGGTGCAGGGCAACTTCGATACGCATGCCAAGGTGGTCACGCGAGAGTTGCCGTTCCGGCCGGGGGATGTGATCGATCCGGACCGTTTGCTCGAAGGGCAGGGGCGCGTTTATCAGCTCGGGCTGAATGTTCTTTTTGTCTAAAAGCAGTTCCATGTATTCGACACCGTCGAGTGTGGGTCCGCGAAAGGCCCGACGGATCGGGCTCGCGCCGAGACCGATCATAATGTATACAGGAAATGTCCGCGGTATAGCAAGAATAAAATCACCGCCGGATGAAAAATTGGACATTTACGGCGCATCGTTAAATGTATTGACAGAATTTTTCGCCGGGGGTAGCTATACTGTCATCACGGGGAGGGTGGACCCTCCGGACCTTTGCGTACGACCGATCAGGGGTGAACGATGCTCGACCTGGTATTCCCTTCCGTATCCTCGATCATCAGCATCACGGCGCTGGGCGCTGCGTTCGGGGTGATCCTTTCATACGCCAAGATAAAACTGCACGTGGAGCGCGATCCGCGCCTTGGCTATATCGTCGAGGCCCTGCCGGGGGCCAACTGCGGCGCCTGCGGTTTCCCGGGCTGTTCGGGATATGCCATGAAGATCCTCGAGGGTTCGGCGCCCATCAACCTCTGCATGGTCGGCGGAGCCGACTCCGTGGAGAAGATATCCCGCATCATGGACATCAGGGCCGAGGCGCAGAAGCCGAAGATCGCCCGCGTCCACTGCCAGGGCGGCTGTGATGTCGCCAATACCCGCTTCGAGTACAACGGCCCGAAAAGCTGCGCCGCGGCCCAGCAGATTCGCGAGGGCTTCAAGACCTGCGCGTACGGGTGTCTGGGGTTCGGGGACTGCATGAACGCATGTCCCTTCGGGGCCATACACATGAGCCCGACCGGGCTTCCGGTCATACGCCGCGAGCTGTGCACCGGGTGCGGCAACTGCGTGGCCGCCTGTCCGCGGAACATCATAAGCCTTGTCGACAGGGACTTCGACATACACGTGATGTGCCGCAACACCGAGAAGGCCCCGGTAATGAAGAAGGGCTGCTCTGTGGGCTGCATCGCATGCAACCGTTGCGTGAAGGCCTGTAAAGAAGTCTTCGCCGACAGCCCGGATATAGAGACCGCGATTACGGTATCGAACTTTCTGGCGGATATCGACTACTCGCTGTGCATCAACTGCGGCAAGTGCGCCGAGGTGTGCCCCCAGAAAGTCATAGAATTCACGAAGGTACCCGCAGTCGTGGGATGAAACCCATCGATGAAATGACCGGCGCCGAGAAGGCCGCGGCGCTCATGGTGGCCCTTGGCCCGGACGCCGCCGCCGAGATAATGAAGCACCTCGACGAGGAGAGCATACAGCGCATAAGCCGCGAGATCGCCGTCGTCGAACGGCTCACCCCGCGCGAACGCGAAGACCTCATCGGCGAATTCCTCATCGACCTCAGAAAGCGCAAAAAGACGGTGCAGGGCGGCGAGAACGTCGCGCGCGAGCTCCTTCTGGCGTCGTTCGGCGAGGAGAAGGCCGCGGGCATATTGAAGAAACTCACCCGGCAGAACCTCGAGAAGGGCTTTGAGTTCCTCGCAGGAATAGAGCCCGACGTGCTCTACTCGTTCATACAGGGGGAGCACCCGCAGACGATAGCCATAACCCTTGCCCACCTTCCCGCCGCGCGGGCCGCCGAGGTGCTCAAGCTCCTCCCTCCCGCCGACGCGAAGGAGGCGGCGCTCCGCATGGCGCGGATGGAGAAGACCTCGCCCGACGCGGTGCTCGAAATCGCCCGCGTAATCCGAAAGAAATACGAAAAGCTGCAGCAATCCGGCCGCAGGTTCGAGGCCGCCGGAGGGGTCGACGCCCTGGTCAGCATACTCGGGCACATGAGCGGGGAGCAGGAGAAGAAGCTCATGGACCATTTCGACGGATCGATGCCCGAGATATCGCATGAGATCCGCGAGCGCATCTTCACCTTCGACAACATCGCCAACCTGAGCAACCAGGAGATGCGCGTGCTTATCGACGAGCTCCACGACGACCGCGTCATCGCCATGGCGCTCAAGGGGGCCGGCGACGAAATCCGCTTCAAGTTTCTGCGCAACATGAGCCGGAACCGCGCGACCGATATACTGGCGGAGATGGACGCGCTGGGCCCCCAGCGCCTCGGCGACATCCAGGAGGCGCGCGACTACATCGTCGGCCATATGAAACGGCTCGACATCGAGGGGACCATCAGCATCCGCAAGGAGAAAGAGAAGTACGTGGAGTGATCACCTGTCGTAGATCTCGATGGTGCCGTCCGGAGCGATCCTCCTGTACAGCCGCCGTACCTTGCTTTCGATCAGGCCGGTGTTTTCGCGCGACCGCCCGCCCTCGTAGTAGCGCAGAACCCTGGCCACATAGTCCACGGTCGATTTGATCGGCGGCACCCCGCCGTGCCGCTTCACCCTGCCGGCGCCGGCGTGATAGGCGGCCAGCGCGAGCGTAACGTCGCCGTTGAAAGACTCAAGGAGCGATTTGAGATGGCGCACCCCGGCGCGGACGTTCTGCGCGGGATCGAACGGGTCGGTTACGCCGTGCGCGCGCGCCACGTCGAGCATTATCTGCATGAGGCCCGTCGCTCCGGCCACCGAAACCGCCCCGGCGTTGAAGTCCGATTCTACCTTCACGACGCACTGGACCAGGTATTCGTCGACTCCCTCCTCCGCGGCGACGCGGTTGATAAGGGGGATGTGCGGGCTCCGGAACGCGGTCCGTGCGCCCGGCGCCGTCGGGCCGCGGCCCCTCAGGTGAACGGTGTCTCCGTCTCCCGCCTCCAGCGGGCCGCCCGTAAAGGCCGCAGGCAGGGCCGACAGGCAAACGAGGAATGCACATAGAATGGCGCGTTGAATTTTCATTTCATCCGATCCATGGAGAGTTTTTACCGTCGAAATCGATACGTCAACCATTTAGGAGTCGGGTTATGCCCGGGCGGAGATCGGTATCGTCGCACGGATCAATATTATGATTGAAATGCTTTTTCCCCCTGTGTAGTATTGGTGGAGATAAGAGCGCGATACGGCGCCGCGTTCCGGCAGTCCCTCCTCTCGGCGGATTCCAGGCGCATGGCGTGAACAGTAACGCGCGACCGATGGCCGGCGCCGGTACCGACGGTTACGATATCGCATAATAAGGGAAATCG
>CAZEAH010000450.1:0-3194 GCA_964510075.1 uncultured Leptospirales bacterium
GGTTCACCTGGTCGGCGATGTCCGAGATGACCTGCACGATGCCGAGCATGCCCTCGTGCAGTTTTTCCGTGTCCCGTATGTTGCCGATGACGCTCTCGACGAGACTCGCCCCGTCCTTCGCGCTGGATTCCACGGAATCCATCGAGCGGACGACGTTCGCCGCGTCGCGCGAGAGCACCTCCATGGACTCGTTGAGCGTGCCGATGGTCTCCTCGAGCTTTCCGATGTTAGAGCTCTGGGCCTCCGAACCTTCCGCGATCTCGAGGAATGCGGCCGAAACCCCGTCGGAGAGGCGCGTCGCACCCTCGAGAAGAACGGCGTGCGATGTGGAGGAGTCCCGTATAAAAGCGCCCGAGTCGGCGATCTGGCCGGCAAGGTTCATAAGCTTTCCCGATGTATCGCGCGATCGGCCCAGGAATTCCGCGATGCCGCTTTTAAATTCGATGAACCGGCGGACGAAATCCTCCAGCTTGTCCCTCGATTTGACCAGCCTGATCTCTCCGCGAAGGTCGCCCTGCGCGGCCGCGGTGATGGCGGGTATGGTGATGTCGAGCGAGCGCGAAATCACCGTAAGCTTCCGCCGCACGATGAATGCGATCCCAAGGTTCAGAACGAACAGGGCCGCCGCCGCGGAAAAGAGGCTGAGATAAAACGAACGATAGAGCGCGATGTCGGGGAAGATAACGACAAGCTTTCTGCCGTCGGCCGAGGTTCCGGTGAAGTACGAGGCCGTCGCGCCCTCGTACACTCCCCCGGTTTTATGCGACCCGGACGACGGGGCGTCGAATACGCCTCGTGCCGCCTCGAGAAGGTACGACGGCTGGTTTCCGCGCAGAATGTCTTTGACGGGATCGAAACGCCGTCCGTCGAGGAACGAGAAGCTTCGCTCCTCGACGGCGATCAGCACCGTGCCGCCCTTTTCGCCGATGATGCCCGGAAGAGGATTTCCCGCGGTGACCCGTTCCGTATCGAGGAAGGACATTGCGTCCGAAACGCGCGTGTCGATCTCGGCGCGATGCGTGCGCCCGAGAAGCACGAACATCAGGGCGGCGATGGCGACCGACGCCAGAAGCACCGTGGGGAGCACCAGGCTCTCGATTTTGCTCCGGAGACCCTGCACGGCGATCGGAACGCCGAGCCGTCCGAGCGGATAGGTGCGCTCGTACCACACCTGCATGGAGCGATAGCCGAGGAAGAATATGACGAAGGCGTTGAGAAAGAAGACGAACGAATGATAGTAGAGGTTCGTGTATCCAAGGAAGAGGTACATGATGACGATCATCGGCATGAACATGAAACAGAGCAGTAGCGCGTTGAGCGAGAAGGTGAGCCGGGCGAAACCGGCGAATCGGCGCTCGAGGACGGAGAGCGACTCGGGACTGAGGTTTTCCGAAAGCCGCAGGATGACGCGCACCCTGGCCAGGTAATACGCGAAGAGCAGGGCGGCCCCCAGCAAGGCGAACGCGCCGAACAGTCCGAGGAGCCGCGTGTCGCGGAATACCGGGTAGGCGAAAGCGCAGATAAAAAAAATCACCAGGATATTGCCGAAAATGACCAGGGAGCCGTACTTGACGAACTGCCCCATCAGACCAGACTGTTTCATGCGGTATCTCCCGTCAATGAATGCCGGGGGGTGGTCCTGGTTCCTTCCGCTCGATCTGTATCCGGCTGTGCGGGTCCGGGCCGTTCCGGACCGCGAGTGCGTACGCTTTCCCGATACTGTAAATCAGGCGACGCGGGTTTTCAAGCATTTATTGATTGATGTATCGGCTCGAAACGACAAGCCCCCGGGCGGCGGGGGCTTTCATCTGTTCATGTATGCGGATGACGGTTACTTCTTTTCCTGCTGTTTTTTAAGCTCTTCCATCATCTTGTTGAAATCCTTGAGCGCCTCTTCGTTCTGCTTGAGGTACTTTTCGGTGTCCCCCTGGTACTTCTCGCCGATCGTCGATGCCGCCTTGTAACAGGTGAGCGAGGAGACGAGGATGAGACCGACGAGCGCGGCGAGCACGATGGTGATGACCTTCGCGGTACCTTCCTTGCCCTTCAGCGCGGCGACGATCGCGTGGTAGAGCAGGTAGAGCCCGTAAAGCGACACCGCAAGGCTGATGATGCCGCCAAGCCACAGGTTGATGCCCGAGGTGAACGAGAGCAGCGCGTTGATCGGGGAGAGCACCATGAGCGCCGCGGTAACGCGGACGTTCGCCTCGTAATTGGTGTTGCCGCCGCAGATCGCCGAAACGATCAGTAGAATCACGCCGCCGATAAAAAGACCGATGATCGCGCCGATGATCGAATCGATGAGCGCCATCACGCCCACTCCGCCGCCGATAGCGCCGCCGAACATTCCCGCGGCCGCGGTCAGGTGGAGCATGCTCCAGATGAGCGTAATGACTCCGGCTATGGTCCCGTAAATGACCGCCTTTATGAGCGGCTCCACGAACCCTCCCGAGGTGGGCATCGAGGAGAAGTAGTCCTTCGGAGCCGTGAGCACCGCTTTTGAGTCGTCGATAAACTTTTTAAAATCAAATCCGCCTTCAGCCATACATCCCTCCCTTTGGAAATGGTGATTACGGACGCTCACCGCGTTCCGATGTCGCCGATGGGATACCGTTACCCCTCCGACGGGACCGGACGGCGGTAAACTTAGCCCCGCCGGCGTTGCGCCACCGGCGTGGTGAACGGTGATCGGAATTGATCGCTGAACAGACCCGTATCGCTACCTTTCAAGATGCACAGATTCGGTGTGATTTCAAGTAAAAAACCGTTCCTGCCGCGGAATCACGGCCCGGGCGCGTTTCTGCGTGAATACTCGAGCGTGTGTCGTGTACTTCGCCGAAAAAGAATTGACTCCGCACGCCGGGCGGCTGTATCTTCGGGCACTGGCGTATCCGCGCGGCGCTTGCCTCCGCGCCGCGATCCGAGAAAGAGGTGATTGCCATGCTCGCCCATCAGCTCACCATTCCCGCAGAAAACAAACCCGGCATGCTTGCCAGGGTGACCTCCATACTCGCGAGGGAAAAGATCAATCTGCGCGCGATAACGATAAGCTCGTTCGGCGACCACGGCTTTTTCAACCTCATCGTCGACGAGCCCAAACGCGCCCACAAGGTCCTCACAAAGGAAGGACTTGCCGTGGAGCTGAAGGAGGTGGTGGCCGTTCTCATCGAGGACGACCCCGGAGGACTGGACGG
>CAZEAH010000451.1:0-3180 GCA_964510075.1 uncultured Leptospirales bacterium
GGTGGTGAGCTCACGCGCGTCGAGGAAGATGAAAAGCTGCATGAAAAGAATGAGGAGCACCCCGACGTAGAGGTAGAAGGGATACGCGCGCGAGGACATGATGACGCTCCAACCGTTCGACGTAAGCGCATGCTACCGCCCTGTGCGTCGCGGCGCAAGGATTTTATCATGGCGCGGTGACGTCCGGCAAGGGCTTACAACCCCTTGTTCCATCGAGGCCCGGGATAGAACAGAGCAAGGGGCTGTAGCCCCTTGTGCCCGGGGCCCCGTCGCGCGCGGCGAATACTCCTTGACGTATTAGAGCATATACTCTATTCGTGGTTCCGGGGCAAACGAATGAAAACACGGGACCGTATCGTCGAGACGGCGCGCGAGCTCTTCAACGAGGAGGGGGCCTCGCGCGTCACCACCAACCACATCGCCGCGGCCATGACCATTAGCCCCGGGAACCTCTATTACCATTTCCGCGACAAGGAGGAGATCATCCGCGAGATCTTCGCGCGCATCGTCGCCGATTTCGACACGCTCTACCGTGTGCCGAAGGACTTCTCGCCCACGGCGGCCGAATTTTTCGGCATATTCACGCGGACCTGCGACCTCTACTATAAATACCGCTTCTTTTACCTGGAGCTCGCCACGCTGCTCGGGCGCGATCCCCTGCTCAAGAAAAAATACCTTGCCAACCTCCGCGCGCGCTTCAGGCAGCAGAAGGCCTTCTACGCGCGCCTGGCCGACGCCGGGATAATCAGGGCCTCGTCGGAGAAAGAACTGGTGGCCAACCTCACCAACGGATGGATCGTCAGCGACTTCTGGCTCACCTGGCTCTACATCAGCAACGCGAAAATCACGCCCGAGCGCATCGCCGAGAGCGCCCGGCAGGTCTACTATCTGCTGAAGCCCCACCTCACGCCCGCGGCGCTCGCCGAGGTGGAGACGCTGCTCGACTGACGCGCGGCCCGGTTTTTCCTTGCGTGCCGCGCCGTTCGCCGATACACTCCACCTGTCATCAATCGGGACAGAAATAACCGATCGAACCGTCCGCCGCAGTGCCCTGTGCCCGCTTGAAAAAAACATACCGGAGGAGTTCGGAAATATGCATGCGAAATGGATTCGTGCAATTGCGGTCATCCTGGCGTTCGGCGTCGCCGGCTGCGGCGCCTCCAGAACGGTGAAGAAGGATTCGGTGAAGTCGATACGGAACGTCGCGATCGTGAGCGTCTACTGCCCGGCCGCCATAACGATAGACAACCAGCGGCAGGCCGTGGGCTTTCACGCGGTCGACGCGGCGGTGCAGGCGAAACAGAGGACGGCCGACGCCATGGCGGAGTTCAGGCCGCGCGGGCTGTTTCTGCTCAACAGGGCCCATGCCGAGACGGTGGAACAGTTCGAGCGTGCCTTCGGCTGGAAGGTCCAGCCTCTCACCGCGTCCATAAAGTCCGGGCACTATGCCGCGTTGAAGCAATGGTCGGACGAACGCAAGGACACGTCTTTCCATAAGATGATGGGAGTCGACGGCACGGCCTTCCTGTGGGTGGGCAAGGACGACGATTCGCTGCGGGCGCTGCTCGGGGAATGCTGCGCGAAGGCGGGCTACGACGCGGTGATGATAGCGAGCTTCGATTTCGCCTACAGCAAGAGCTGGTTCGGCAAGTCGGGAATCTCCGCCAAGGCCCGCACCTTCGTCGGAATACAGATCGTCGACCGCAACGGCGAGCTTGTGGTCGGAACCGACAGGGCGGACAAACGCGAGAGGGAATATTCGGTGATGGCCGACGACACCATGCCGTTGAAGGGCTGGACCGCCGACATAAACGATACGACGATACAGACCTTCGACTCGGCGACGAAGAAGAGCGTCGCCAATATGATCTCGCTTCTTAAAAACGAAATGTACTGAGCCGCGCCCGCGGCGGCGCTTAGAGAAAACTTTGAAGCGCCGCGAGCGAATCACCGACGGCGATGTCCGAAGATGCGGTCAGGGCCTCCGTACCGGCGTCCGCCGTAAACCCGGTCGCGTCGCCGCACAGCGCCGGCTGGACGAGCCAGGTCCCGCCGGTCCGTCCGGCGATCGCGGCCATCTCGCGCTGGTAGGAGGGCTTTTCGAGCCGCGCGACCCACAGGCGGTTTTCCGCGTATTCCAGCATGGGGAGGTCGCCCGGGCTGTCCCCGGCGGCGAGAAAGGGCCGCCGGCCGATGAGGTCGAGTACGCAGGCCACCTTGCCGGAGTAGGTCGGCGCCGGGTAGACAGTGCGCGCGGTGAGGCGAAGCCCGTCGAGGTATTCCCGGTCCATGTCCGCGTAGCGCCGTTGCGCGCGCACCAGGAGATGATCTTTATACAGCCGGTGCTCTCGATCGGAGAGGAGCGTCGAGACGCCGATCACCCGCTCCGGCGCTATGCCTTCATCGCAGCCGAGCGCGGCGAGCAGGGGGTTCAGCGCGCGAAGCGCCATCCAGCGGATGGTCCAGGCGTTGCTCGCCGAGACGATCCACACCTCGTAGCGGTTCGCGATGAGCGCGGCGATGAGCTCGATCATCTCCGGGTAGAAGAAGGGGACGGGATAGGAACTCACGCCCGGCGTGACCTCGATGCGTTTCGGGACGAAGGGCTCGCTCCGCGCATTCACCCGTTCCGTGGCGCCGGTCACCTCGGCGACGGAGAGGCCCCGCATGGCCTCAACGGCCCACACGTAGCCGTTCGAGAGCGGCGCGAAATCGCCGGCCTGATGCGTCGTCGCGCCGAGGAGCTCTTCATAATAGACGGTAATGTCCGGGCAGGCGGAGAGGCTGACCGTTTCACCCGCCGGGGAACGAAACGGCGGCGCGAGCTCGGCGGGGATATCATCCTTCTTTATAAGCTTCTCCTTCGCCAGAAGCGCGAGCGTGGCCTCGCCGATATCGCCGCAGACGATGGTGTTGTCGAAATCGAAGACCGCCGCGTGCCCCTTTCCCGCGCCGGACTCGATGAGCCGCTCGAGCCCCGCGCGCGCCCGCTCCGACCAGCCCTTTCCCGCAAGTTTCATATCAGCTCGCCCCCTTCGGCCGCGCGTTCCAGATCGAGACCATCAGCAGAGCCGACACCACCGAGAGCCCCGCGAGCACCCAGAACACGAGCGACCAGTCGCCCTTGGCGAAGTCTTTGAGAAGGCCGATGCCCGCGCCGGAGAAGATGGCGCCGGTCGC
>CAZEAH010000452.1:0-3178 GCA_964510075.1 uncultured Leptospirales bacterium
GGTTGTTCAACTGCTGGGGCATGAAGGATCCCGGAGTCGAGGCGACGAGCTCCTCGGCTTTTTTAATGGCGCCCTTCATTCCCTCCGGGCCCGGGGTGAGGACGAGCTCGGCCCCGAGGATTTTAAGGAGCTGTCTGCGTTCCACGCTCATGGTCTCCGGCATGGTGAGGATGAGCCGGTAGCCTTTCGCCGCGGCGACGAAGGCGAGCGCGATGCCGGTGTTTCCGCTGGTCGGCTCGATGATGGTGGAGCCTTTTTTGAGGAGGCCCCGCTTTTCGGCATCGTCTATCATCGCCGCGCCGATGCGGTCCTTGACGCTCGAGAGCGGGTTGAACGATTCAAGCTTCACCGCGACCGTTGCCGTCGCGTCGCCGGCAATCCTGTTTAGCCGGACCAGCGGCGTGTTGCCGATGGTTTCGGTAATGTCGTTATACAGGCGGGACATGGGGCCTCCTCGGCGCCCGACGGTACTTGAGGTGCGCATATCGGGCGCATCATGTATGGAGATATACTAGTAATTCTATAATATTAGTAGTATATTGTAGCCATTGGTATTCTGTCAACAGAAAATCTGATTTCCTGAAAAATAAAACCGGCCGGATGTATAGCGCCTGCACCCACTCCATGCGATACTTGCCGCCCTTCCCGCAGGGAGGAGTGTGTACACCTGAAAGCGTGGATTCACCCCGCGCCGCTCTCCCTACGAGAGCACCTTGTACACGCCTTTCAGCCAGTTCTCCATGTCGTTCATGTACCAGCGCGAAAAGCGCCGGTCGGAGCTTCCCCCGGCGATGTTCGTGTGCAGCGCCTTCTCGGCGAGATCGGCGATCATTCGGTAGGAGGGGCTGAAGGTCGTTACGCGCCCGGCGCTCTTGAATATCTGGCCCTGGGGCACCGTGGCCCTGCTTCCGGGGAGCGAAATTGGCCCGTAATCGAAACCGAGAAAGCGGGGGAGCTTCCCGCCGAAGAGAAGATGGGAGAGCGTTATCATCCTTGTTTTCCCGTATTGCTTTGGCGCTGCCGCCAGGCCCTCTTTGATCGCTTTTTTAAACAGATCATCGCGGGGCCTGCCGTCGAACCAGGCCGAGCGCGGGTTCATGAGGATCTCGTCGAAGTTGCCGTAGTAGTCGCTGAAGAGGCCCGTTTCGCTCATGGCCCAGTCGACGACCTCGCGGCCCATCCCGTTGTCGCCGAAAACGGTGCGAAGCAGGGCGCGGTACACCGACTCGAAGAGCGTCGCCCCGCGCGAGTCGGGCGTGTAGGTGCATTCCCATTCGCGGAGTATGCGGCCGTTGTCGGTGTCGGGAAGCAGCGGCCGGAGCACCTTCATGAAGCGCTCGGCCTGGAGCGAGTACAGGTCGAAGTGGATGCGCTTCATGTCCTCGACGCCCAGTTTCTTCTTTTTCTTAAGGAGCTGCGCGATGCGGTCGGCGCGGTAGGAGGCCATGGGGAGATTGATGGGCTTCGCCTTGCCCAGGCGGTTGAGGTCCTGGTTCGCCGTCACGATGATGCCCTCGGGCGGGTTGTACGCAGACGGTAGGAGCGAGGCGCTCACGAAGCCGCGCGGCGTGTACTTCTTTTCCCATCCCGGAAGGGGAAGGAGGCCGCTCACGCCCTTGGGCCGCTTGAAAAGCCGCCCGCTCATCTGGTATGCGATGTTGCCGAGCGAGTCGGCCATCACCCAGTTGAACGACAGCGCCTCGAGCTTCCTGAAACAGGCCATCGCCTCGCGCGCGCTCTTTACGTGCGGAAGGCCCAGAAGGCCGTTGAACTCGCCGGCGCCGCACCCGCGGGCCGCCGACCAGCTCATGACCAGGTAATGGCCTTCTTTATAGGGATCGCCCTCCAGCACGCCGTGCTCGTTTTCGTAGACCTTCTCGACGACGGGCTCGCCCTTCTTGACCTTTATTACCTCTTCACGTACGGCGAAGGGCTTCCACTGCTTCCCGCGGCGGTAGCGTCCGTCGCGGCATTCCTCAATACGGTAATCGATCATGTCCATAAAGGAGTAAGTGGCGCCCCAGGCAATGTTCTTCGTCCGCCCTATCGCGATACCGGGGACTCCGGGCAGGCTGGCGCCCATCACGACGTCGTCGGGCAGTCGAAGCACGATCTCCTGCCATATGGCGGGGATGCGGTTGACCTCGAGGTGCGGGTCGCTGCAGTAGATGGGTTTTCCCGACGCGGTGAGTTTGCCGGAGACGGCCCAGTTGTTGCTGGCGGTCATTTTGGGGAGTTTTGACAGCCATTTGAGCGCATCGGGGACGAGCGGCGGGGCGAGCTCCAGCTTTTCCATCATGTCGTAATCAACGCGCTCGGTGAGATAGGGGAAGAGCTCGTAAAGCTTCTTTTCGCCCACGTCGTTTCTGGCCATCTGCACAAGAAATTTTTCCATTGCCCCCTGCGCGTCGGCAAGGCCCAGGAAGGCCATGATTTTTCCGAGGATGAGGGAGTCTTTGATCTGCCAGGGTTCGGGTTTGTACCCGAGCAGGCGGAATTCGAGCACCGCGCCGTGCGCTTCCAGGTAACGGTTGAATCCCTGTGCATAATATTCCAGGTAGCGGCGTACCGCGGGATCGAGCTTTTTGGTTTCGCTTTCCGGATCGGGCAGAAAGCGCATGCGCCGCATGTAGCGGTCAATCTCGACGAGCGTGGGGTCACCCGCCAGGGTCTCGGCGGCCCGTCCCTGTAAAAGCAGCCGCGTGAGCAGGGCCTGGAGCTGACGGTCGTGGGCGTGCACCCAGCCCATGCCGTAGTACGCGTCCTCATATCGCTTCGCGCTGATTTCGGGTACTCCGTGGTCGTTCCTGAGGATCGATACTCTGCCGCCCTTCGTTTCGAGGGTGATGGGGCTTCCGGTAAGGTTCATGGAGGATCTCCCTGGAGTGAGTTGGTCCATGATCAATTGCATGAAAAGGGGAAAATGTCAACAGTATTTGCGTATGATGTTGTAATTCAACAACGTATCGAGGGATGGATGTTTCTCCGTCCCCGTCTTTCCGACAGCCGGGCCCCTGTGCGGCATTAAGCGTTTGCCGGTATGCGGGGCTTCGTGTATTTTAATTGACACGGGTCGTGTCCGTGTACGCCTATGAATCGGCGGAAAGGGCCGTCCGGAAGACAAACGCATGAAAAACCCGATATTGAAAGACCACTTCCTCAGGCCGCACCGCATGGG
>CAZEAH010000453.1:0-3163 GCA_964510075.1 uncultured Leptospirales bacterium
GGAGGCAGCGCAAGGCGAGAACATGGAACATACGAAGCTCTATCCCGAGGCGGCGAAAATCGCCGAGGAAGAGGGTTTCAAGGAAATCGCCTTTCTCTTCCGCAAGGTCGCCGAGGTTGAGGTCCATCACGAGCAGCGGTATCGTACGCTCCTCAAGAACCTCAAGGAAGGAAGGGTATTTAAAAGGGAGTCGAAAGAAAAGTGGATATGCCGCAATTGCGGATATATACACGAAGGCAACGAGGCACCCGAAAAGTGCCCGACCTGCGAGCATCCCAAAGCCTATTTCGAGCTGCTCTGCGACCATTTTTAACTAAGCACTTCAGCCGCGTCCAAGCCGCCTCTCACGGGCGGCTTGGACAATCCCTTCGGCATTTCCTGAAACTGAAGGCTCCTCCTCCATTTCACCCGAAATAATGCTTGCGATAATCCCCGATCCGCACCGTTCTGTCGCTTAATCCGCGGCTGTCGCAAGGGCCCGGTGGCCGGACGACACTCTCCCGACTCGATGATAAGACGGAACCGTCTCCCGGCCGACACGACCGTACATACAACAACATTGGACCACGGGAATGGACACCGCTGCGATCGTCATTTTCATTCTGACCTATACGGGGATCATCTTCACTCGCCTTCCGGGTATCAATATCGACAGACCCTCCGCGGCCTTCTTCGGCGCCGTGGCGATGATACTCTTCGGTGTCCTTTCCATGGACGAGGCCGTGAGGGCCATCGATTTCAATACGATCTTTCTTCTTCTTGGCATGATGATCCTCATCTCGGTGCTCGAGCTCGACGGTTTCTTCACACTCATCGCCCGGACAACCATCGCGTTTTCCCGAAATACCTCCCAGCTGCTCACGCTCGTCGTCTTCGCCACCGGTACCGCAAGCGCCTTCCTGGTAAACGACGCGGTCGTACTGCTGTTCACCCCGGTCATACTTCGCATCTGCCGTTCGGGCGGGCTCGATCCGATACCGTATCTCTTCGCCGAAATCATGGCCTCCAACATAGGGAGCGCCATGACCATTACCGGAAATCCGCAGAACATACTTATCGGAATTAACTCGGGTATCGCCTACGGCCGCTTCCTTCTGCATCTCATGCCGGTATCGCTGCTCGGAATGATCGCGCTCATCGTCATCATTAAGCTTTTCTTCCGCGAGGATTTCCGTTCTACCCGCGCGATCAGCTTCAACGGCGACGGTTTCGAATACGATTACCGCTCCATGAAGGTCTCCGTGCCGGTTTTCCTGCTGGTCATCGTCCTGTTTTTCCTGAGTCCCCTCCTGGATATTCCAATACCGGTCATCGCTCTCCTCGGCGCCTCTCTGGTGCTGCTCCTGGGCAGGATACGCCCTTCAAGGGTCATCAAACAGGTTGACTGGGTGCTGCTCGTCTTTTTCGCGGGGCTTTTCATCGTGGTGGACGGGGTGGAGCGCACCGGGTTTCTTCAGCCGCTCATCGATCACGCCCCTTTGTCCGCGGACCTTGCCGGGCTCGGCATCCTTCACGGTCTGGGGCTTTTTCTCTCGCAGATCGTGAGCAATGTTCCCTATACCATCGTCATGCTCACCGTCATGAAGGCGGCCGCAAGCGAACTTCTGTGGCTCGCGCTCGCCTCCAGCGCGACGCTCGCGGGCAACGCCACCATAATCGGCGCCATGGCGAACCTCATCGTCATCGAAAGCGCGCGGGAGGAAGGGGTTGTAATACGCTTCCTGCCGTTTTTAAAGGTCGGCATGGCTGTGACGCTCGCGAGCTTCATTATTTCAATAGCGGTGCTGTACGCGGAATACGTACTTGGGATCATCGCCGGTTGATTCAGCTCTCAACGAAGACGCTCATCATCCGTTCAACGCTGGCCGCCAGCGCGTCGAGGTTATAGCCGCCCTCGAGCAGTGCGGCGACGCGTTTTCCCGAATGTCGCTTTGCGGCCTCAACGAGCATCCTCGTAAATTCGCCGAACATGCCTGTCGAAAGGTTTATTCCCGCCAGTGGGTCGTTCCTGTGGGCGTCGAAGCCCGCCGAAACCAGAATAAACTCCGGCCGAAAAGAGTCGAGCGCCGGTATTATGTGGTCCCTGAAGGCGGAGCGGTATTCCTCGTCTCCGCTGCCCGCGTCCATGGGGATATTGAGCGTGAAATTTTCCCCGCCGGCCTTCCCCTTCTCCATAAGCGATCCCGTTCCGGGATAATAGGGGAACTGGTGCGTGCTCGCGTAGAAGACCGTGGGGTCCTTCTCGAACATGTGCTGAGTGCCGTTTCCGTGATGGACGTCCCAGTCCACAATCGCAACGCGCTTCAGCCTGTACTCCTTCTGCAGATAGCGTGCGGCGACGGCGATATTGTTGAAAATGCAAAAGCCCGCGGCGTAGTCCCGCTCCGCGTGATGGCCGGGCGGCCTCACCGCGCAGAAACCGTAATCGGCCTTACCCTCCATAATCGCGTCGCACATTGCCAGCGCGCCGCCCGCCGCGTACAGGGCTACCTCGTAGGAGCGCTTGCAGACCGATGTATCCATTGAATCGAAATAGTCGTCGCCCCGCTCTATTTCCTCGCGCGCGCGTTGTATGTACGCCGGATCGTGTACGAGCTCCAGGTGCTTCTGGTCCGCCCGTCTCGGAGCGATGCGCACAAGGTCCCCGTAATAGGGACGTGTCTGCAGCAGAGTATCGATGGCGATGAGCCTCTCGGCACGCTCCGGGTGTCCCCACTCCGTCTGGTGTTCCAGGTAAATCGGGTCGAAACAGTAAGCGGTCCTTCCCATAACGTTCCTCCGTAAACAAACATCCCCCTGCGCTTCACAGGGGGATGTCCATCATCAGGGCAGCACTTCTCGCGCTCCCTTCATACCTCTACCTCGGCCATAACATTCTTCTCGACCTCGTCACCGTTCTGTCTGGTGACCCTGAGGTTGACGACCGCCCGGCCGTTCGAAACGTCGAGCACCTCTCCGGCAACGGTTATCGTATCCTCTAAATGTACCGGGGTCGCGAACCTGCATTTAAGCCGCTTCAGCTTACCCGGGTCGCCGATCCAGTCGGTAACGCTTTTCGCCACGAAGCCGAGCGCGCACAGGCCGTGTAAAATGACGCCCCCCAGCCCGACCATTTTTCCGAATTCCGGGTCGATATGTATGGGGTTAAAATCTCCCGAGTCCC
>CAZEAH010000454.1:0-3151 GCA_964510075.1 uncultured Leptospirales bacterium
ACGCCGTGTACCTGGCGCCGCTGCTGGCGCCGTTCGTAAAGGTCCTCCCGAAAATCGACGAAAAAAAGGGGCTCAACAGCATCGAGGCCCGTTCCTACCACATATGTTATAACGAGGGCATACCCCTCCGGCAGGCCTGGCACCTCAACGGCCTCATCCGCCGGGCCATGAGGGCGCTTCCGGCGGTAACGGCCGACACGCTCATCATTCAGTCGCTCGGCGACGAGTATATCCCGGCGGATTCGATACACCGCATCCACGGACGGCTTGGCTCGCGGCGCGGGGAAAAGATCTTTCTGGACATCAGCAATCACGCGATCACCGTGGACTACGAAAAGGACTATGTGGCGGAGGAGGTCATCCGCTTCCTGTCAGTGTGAGCGCTCCCGCCCCGGATTCCCCTTTAAATAAGTAAAATAATGTTGACATACATCCCCGGATAAAGAATGCTCGATCTTCCATTTTATTTTTTCCGTGAGGAGACATCTATGTGTAGAAGAACCAGTATCGTACTGCTTGCCGCGCTCATGCTGTTCGCGCTCCTTCCCGCCGGCGCAAACGCGGCCGAGAAGCCGTATACCGGAAGGACCTGGGAATACGTAAACGTCACTTTGCTCCTTTCCCCCAACTGGGCGTTTATGGTCATGCCGGGACACCGCTTCGAATTCTATCGCGGGGCGGATCCGAAATCGAATGCGAAAGAGACGTTTTTATGGGAATTCTTTGCCGGACCCATCTATATTCAGAAATTCGAGAGCTTCACCTTCAAGCTTCCGCTGTGGTATTATTATATGGGCTTCCCGTGGGATGGTGATGATTTAACGCCGAGAAGTTCTGATGAAGGACGTCGCTGGTCACACAATATAGAGGTGGTGCCGATATTCGAATTCAACCTGGACGCGCTGAAGATAACCAGCCGCACGATTTTTCACAACAAGGTGTATGCCAAGAACGAATTATATACTACCGCAAATCAAAGGAAAGGATACTCTCTGCTCATACGGCAGATGCTCATGCTGGAATACGCGCTTAATCCGATGTTCTCGCTTCTGCTCGGCGACGAGATCTTCGTCGGTGCAAAGGAAGACGGTGGAACAAAAAATTTGTCTGCGACTAAGATAGGCGAGCCATTCTACGAGCGCAAGGGCTTTTCCGAAAACCGCCTGCACGCCGGCTTCAACGTGAAGTTCAGCCCGGCGCTGTCGCTCTCGCCGCAGTACGTGTACGATACCACATACCTTCCCGAGTCGGGCTACCGCCTGACATCGCGGAACCATTACATCATGCTCACGCTCAATTACGTCCTCAAGCTGTACTAGAATGCCTTCACCCGGGCGCGCCCGGCGCGCCCGGGGGTGTCCGCCTTCTTTCCGTATTCGCACTTGACATATCGTCCCGCCGCGCGTAGAAATCACTCACAGCGCCGTACCATCCCGAATCCGCCGCTACAGGCCGGGTTTCCACGGCGACGACGCGTATGCCGCAGAAGAGCGACGACATAAAAAAGCTCGAGCGCAGGGCCAAGGCCATGCTCCTCGACAAGGACATCCCGCCCGCCAAGATGGACGTGGTGCGCTCGCTCCTCAACAACAGCGAGATCGCGCCGTGGGAGCGCTACGGCGCGATCATATCCCTCATCCAGACCTGTCCCGACAAGCCCCGGCCCAAACAGCGCGCGGAGCGCGTCGAGATCAAAAGCAGCCGCGCCGCGCGCCGGTCGCCTTCAACCGGGGATGCGCATGAACAGCGGCGCGCGGTGGTGCTCGAGCCGGGAAGCATCTTCGTCAACCTGTTATACGCCAAGTACCGGAACCTCGGGCTTTTCAAAAAACGCTACCTCATCCACGCCCCCAACAGGCTGGGCATCGGCATACGCAAACGCCTCATCCCGTCGAAGCGCATGCTCTCGGTGATCGGCGCCGTCGTCGCCGCCCAGGAGGCCGTACTCGCGCGGCTTTCGGCGCTCATGCAGTCGATGCTTGAGGACCCGTCCCTGGAGGAACCGATCGTGTTCAATTACCTTCGGCGCTTCAGGGACTGGATGATCGCCACGCCCCTCGTGCAGTATTCGTACGAGTCGATCAAATGGATGGACCGCGGCGCGTTCGAGGACGAGCTTAAGGACTTCGTCGTGCCCTTCTTCTCGTTCCTCAAGCTCCCGGCCGAAACCCGGGAGCTCATCATCCTGCAGGTGGAGAACCGCCTGCGCGCGGCGGACGACCTCCGCAAGGAGGAGATCGTCTCCTCGGACTCCGGAACCGCGCGCAACGCCAAGGAGAAGCGGAACCTGGAAAAGGAAAAGCAGGTGTACGAGTACATGATGCTCGTCCGCTCGTTCTTGCCCGGCTCGGTGCGCGCCGATTCGACGCTCTCTCAGACCCTCAGGCAGAAATACGGCGTACAGTCGTATCCGCACCTGCTTCTCGCTCTTATGGAAGCCCTGGTGTTCCGCCGCGAGATAGAGTACCGCGATCTCGACGCGTATTACGACATCCGTCCGCCCGTTGTGAGCGCCGTGGAATGGGACTACAGTCTGGAGGCCGTGCGGAAGGCGGGCAAGGACCAGGAATCGCGAAAAAGGCGCCGGATAGAATCGCTCAAAAAGGCGCTCGAGCCCTACGAAGAGATTCATGCGCTCCTCAATCTGAAAATGGACGGCCGGAACCTTTTACTCCGGGCTTTCGAGGAGCAGTGGCGCATGGTGGACCGCCGGCAGCGCGATTTCGAGAACATCCACGAGGAGGATTTTTTCACCTTTCTCGACGGCTGCGTTAATTACTTTAACAACTGCTTCACGCCGCTTCTGGACGGGTCGACCGTCCGCTTCGAAGATAAAAACAGGACCCCGATAGAAGGAGCGGTTTTCGCGCAGGGCGTTTTCGCCTCCGAGCTCTCCGGGCTCTCGCAGGTGCTGGGCGAGATGCATTCGTTCAAGACGGGCAACCCCACCCTTGCCCTCGGCAGGGAGGAGGTGCGGAGAATATTCCAGGGGAGGATGCCCTCCATGCAGCACGTGGAGCGTTTCGTGAGCTCAACGGGCCGGCTGTTTTTCGAGATCGGGACAAGAATGCAGGCCGTGTACGACATGCACCGGCGCTGGCTCGAGGCCGGGGCAAGCGCCGCGCCCGACGCCCTCAGGACGCCCCTGGAA
>CAZEAH010000455.1:0-936 GCA_964510075.1 uncultured Leptospirales bacterium
GAGGAAGACGGACTGGACCGCGTCGTGGCGGCGGTCACCGAGATTGCGAAGTACGGCGGCATCGTCGTCCTTCCGGAATTCGACGCGGCCGCGCTTTCGTCGCTCATGACGCTCCGGCTCAACATCTTCACCGATCCGCAGAAGCCCATACAGATGGAGCCCGGCATTTATCCGATCGGCGAACCGGGCGCGGACTCCCCGGTGTTCCTCACCACCAACTTCTCGCTCACCTATTTCGTGGTGTCGGGCGAGATCGAGAACAGCGGAATCAGCGCGTGGCTTGTGGTGCCGGAGTGCGAGGGCATGAGCGTGCTGACCGCCTGGGCGGCAGGAAAGTTCTCGGCGGCGACGGTGTCGAAGTTCATCGCGGAGTCGGGTCTTGCCGAACGCGTGGGTACCCGGCGTATCGTCATACCGGGCTACGTTTCGCAGATCAGCTGCGAGCTCGAGGAAAGACTTCCGGGCTGGAAGGTGATGGTCGGGCCGCAGGAGGCGGCCGATATCGAAAGCTTCGTAAAAACGAGGCTGTAGTGCCGCGCATAACATTTAACCCATCGGGGCGCACCGTCGAGGCCGGGGAGGGGATGGACCTCCTCGACGCGGCCCGCCGCGCAGGCGCGGACCTCGACGCTCCCTGCGGCGGAAACGGCACCTGCGGCCGGTGTCTGGTGCGCGTCACCTCGGGCTGGTTGCGAAAAGACGCCTTCGCCGTTCTCGCGCCGGAAGACGCGGCCGCCGGTTTGCTGCCCGCCTGTCGCGCATATATAGCGGATACCGATTGCGTTATCGAAATCCCGGAATCGTCCCGGACGCGCGAGGATCGCGAAACGGACCTTTCGGCCGGGGGCGATATCGAACCTATACAACCCGACGGCCCGCTCGCACGGACGGTCGAATGTGTCGTTCCGCCTCCGGCGGAGGACGGGCGTCCGGACC
>CAZEAH010000455.1:946-3122 GCA_964510075.1 uncultured Leptospirales bacterium
GGCGCTCGCCTCCCGCGGCGTCTACGCCGACTGTCCGCTCGCGGTCGTCAGGGAACTGGCAGGCGCGCTCCGCCGCGACGACGGACGTGTCGACGTGGTCATAACGGACGCCTTCGGGCGCGACCGACTTGTGCGCGTGCGCGCCGGAAACGCGGCGCGCGGCGGAGCGGGCCTGGCCGTGGACCTCGGCACCACCACCGTCGCACTCGCGCTCGCCGATACCGTAACGGGGGCCGTACTCTCTACAAAGAGCGCGTATAACGACCAGATATCGATGGGGACCGACGTCATCAGCCGAATTAACTACGCATCGCGACCGGGAGGGCTCGAGGCGCTTCGCGCGGCGGCGATCGGCACGATAAACCGTCTCGTTCGCGCCGCGGCAGCCGAAGCGCGCCTCCGGCCGGCCGCCATCCCCGCGGCGGTGGTTTCCGGCAACACCGTCATGACGCACCTGGTTCTGGGACTCGATCCGGAGTATATCCGCCTGGCGCCGTACACGCCTACCGTGCTCGAAGCGCCGGTGTTCGCGGCCGGGGATATCGGAATCGAAATCGCCCCGGCGGCCCCGGTGCTCTTCTCTCCCTGCGTCGGGTCGTATGTCGGCGGCGACATCACGGCAGGCGTTCTTATGTCCGGTCTCGCGTCGGATACAGAGGAAATATCGATGTTTCTCGATGTGGGGACCAATGGGGAGATGGTAATCGGCAATCGCGACTTTCTCCTGACCTGTGCCTGTTCGGCGGGACCGGCGTTTGAAGGCGGCGGAATAGACTGCGGTATGCGCGCCGCGCCGGGAGCGATCTGCGGGGTGAGCGTCGACCCGTCGAACGGCGAGCCGTCGTTTTCGGTGATTGGGGGAGGCTCGCCCCGTGGAATCTGCGGTTCGGGAATGATCGATCTGGTGGCGGAGCTCTATCTTTCAGGCCGGCTCGACCCGGCTGGAAAGCTCGAGCGGACCGGAGGCTCGCGGCGGATAGTCCGTTCCGGGAGACGCGCCATGTATGAGCTTACGGATGGCGGAGACGGCCTCTCTCCGATACGCGTGAGCGAGATCGACATCGAGAATACCATGCGCGCGAAAGCGGCGATATACGCGGCCTCATCGCTTCTGCTTGAAGGCATAGGTATATCGCATAATGATATCGCGCGCTTCTACATCGCCGGCGGCTTCGGAAAGACACTGAACATAGAAAACGCGGTGGCTATCGGTTTGCTCCCGGACGTGCCGCGCGACCGGTTTACCTATCTGGGGAACGCCTCCCTCGCTGCTTCATGCCGCCTGCTGGTGTCGGAAAAGCACCGGTCACTCCAGCGCGATCTAACGAAGCGCATGACCTACGTCGATCCGGGAGCCGATCCCCGCTACATGGACCACTACACCGCGGCGCTCTTCCTGCCGCACACGGACGGCTCCCTGTTTCCGTCCGTTAAGCGCCGCGCCGCGCGAAACCGCGCCTGAGGCGGGCATCGTGGAGTCGAACAGGGCCAGGGCCGATCGAATCGCCGTAGAGCGCGCGGCCGCGCGGCTCTCGGCCGTGGATATAAAGGCGCGCGCAATGCTCCGCGGATTATCCGTTTCCCCGAAAAGCGGAGAGCTGCGGATACGCGCCTTCGGAAGGCATATCCTTGTCGCGCCGCCGTACACCATCGCGGTCTATGAGGACTCGGGAGAACCGGCGCGTCCCGTGGACCATATCCTCGCGCTCCATTATCTGCTCTGCGACGTGCCGCTCGACGCGGACGGCCAGCCGCTTACGTTTCGCGACCTTCCGGGGGGCCGGTTCTACTGGGAGCCTTTCCGCTCGCGCACCGTCCTGCCGCTGGTGTCTGCGATCGGTGACCGGCTCGATCTCCTGCGCGCACGGCTGGACCGGCTCGAATGCGAGCCCTTTCCGGCAGGCGACGTCGGCCGGCGCGTTCGCTGTGTCGGCACCCTCGGCATTTCGCTCGCATACTATGCGGGCGATGATGAATTTCGGCCATCGGCCGAGCTCTTTTTCGACGCCGAGGTGCGGCGGGCCCTTTCGACCGATGATGCCGCTGCCATGGCCCAGCGGCTGTGCTCCCTGCTGTGCGGAAAGTCCTGAGTTTTCTATCGGGAACCGGTGAATCTTGATACAAGGGAACCTCTAAAAATTAAAACTTTTAGCAATATCAGAAATCGTAACCCTTG
>CAZEAH010000456.1:0-3117 GCA_964510075.1 uncultured Leptospirales bacterium
GGCATGACGGTTCTCGACCTGGGGTGCGGCCCGGGCTTTTTCTCCGTCGAGATGGCGAAACTCCTGGCCGGGGAGGGAAAGATAATAGCCGCCGATCTGCAGGAGGGCATGCTCGCGAAAGTCCGCGCGAAGATACGCGGCACGGCCCTGGAGGCGGTGCTTCAGACACACCGGTGCGGCGCCGATCGGATAGGCATCGAGGAACGGGTCGATTTCGCGTTCGCATTCTACATGGTCCACGAGGTGCGCGACCACGACGCGCTGTTCCGGGAGCTGAAAACCATCCTGAAACCGGAGGGAAGGCTCCTCGTCATCGAACCGAAGTTCCATGTCATAAAAAAGGCCTTCGACGCGATGGAAGAGCGGCTTGTGAACACAGGGTTCGCGATCGTCGGACGTCCCGCCATCGCGATAAGCCGGGCGATACTGGCGACGCCGGGGAGGTGATGGGAGACATTCGAAATACCGGAAAGGCGGAGGTGGAACCATGAAAATCATCACGCAACCGAGTACCATAGACGCCGCGGGCACCCCGCCGAAGACCATCGACGAGTTCGTCGGCGCGGTGAATACCGGTACGGCCGCCCTAAGCATCGCGCGCATGAAAAGCCCCCGGGGCTGGAGCGAACCGGGGCAGCGCCCGGAGTTCGACGAGTACTCGATCGTGCTTGCCGGCGCGCTGGTCGTGGAGACCGAAGGCGGAATCCACACGATCGGCGCGGGCCAGGCCGTCATCGTGGAGAAGGGCGAGTGGGTGCGCTATAGCACGCCTCACGAGGGCGGCGCCGAGTACATCTCAGTCTGCGTTCCAGCCTTCAGGCCGGAACGGGTACACAGGGACGGAGAATGACATTATGACCGTCGGACCGCCCGCGCCCCACGGGGGGCGCGGAGCGATCGTCATCACCTACTTCTTTTCCTCGATCCCCCACTGGAAGTCGTAGCTCAGCGAAATGATGATGGTGCGTATTCCTTTGTTGTCGCCGCTGGCCATGATCTGCTGAAGCACCGTACTGAGCGTGATGTTGGCCGGTATAAACACGATGTCCAGACCGTAGAAGACCATTGAGGTAGCCGGAAGGCTGGCGGAACCGCTGCTTACCAGCGATCCGTCCTGATAGACATCGGCGCTTGCCGAGCCGGAAAGCCGCTGCCAGAGGAAGAACGGGGCCACCGCGATGGACTCGGTCTTGAAGCTCAACTGGGCGCCGAGCTGGGGGCCCAACTGGTTGGCGAAGGCCTGAATTTCGTAGTCAGTACCACCTGAGTCGTACCATATCCCCGTCCAGACAAAGGAATAATTGAGTCCGCCGAAGAAAAGAAGGCATACCTTGTCGGTCTTCACTGCCTGGAATTCGAGGTCCACAGGAATGGAAAAGCCTGCCAGGCCGATGTCCGCCGGGCCGGCAGAACCGCCGCCGCCGATAAAACTGAAGCCCCCGTCGATGGCCCACTGATCGTGGAAGGCGTAGCGGGCGATCATGCTTCCGGCGCCGCCGTTGATCTTCAGACTCTGCTCCTCGCCCTCGTACTCTACGTCACCGGACATGTTGAAATAGGTGGCCCCCACCCGCATATCGTACTGCCCTTCCTGGAACTCGAACCAGGGAATGGGAGGCGGCGAGATCATGAAGTTGTACTCCACGGCGAAGAGCGTTCCGCACGGAGCGAGCGAAAAAAGAATGACCGCGACAAGCGACAGTGTCTTGAATACTTTCATGGGGTTCCTCCCGGCTGTATGTGTTTATGCGCGTTAGATACGATACGCGGTGTACGCTTCGTCATACCCGAACAGCTATGGCCAGAAAGGACTAGGTGTTATTTTTTCGGATATTACTGCCGTTTTCTGCGGTTCGTCAAGTATAAAACCGGTTCCGGGCATATCAGCGCGACGGCTTTCCCCGTGCGGAAAGTGAAGCTCGGGGCGCCATCGATCATTTTGTGGTTGTATTAGCCTGGTTAAGGAAGTACCCTGTGCCGACGTATCGATGTCAGGGCGCTGAGGCCCGAGCGGAGGCTATTCGTCAGGCTCTAAAAGCGGAGGGTGTGCCATGCATAAAAGGGCAACAATAATGATCATTGTGGCGCTGGCCGTTGTCCACGCGAATGGACCTCTCTCCGGCGCGCCGCCGGCGCGCCCTGACGGAAGGCCCGCGACGATTGCCTACGACTTCCTCGACATGGAAAAGGAATTCGGAGCCTCGGATGCGCACTACCGTGCCGTCGACCGGATCATCGAAAGGGCCAGGGCCGGACTGAGTGCCGGGAAGGGGTACACGACCGACGAGGCGCTCGTTGTATTGAGGACACTCGACTCGATTCTTAATAAGGAAGGGTACAGGTTCGGCAAGAACCTGCTTTTCTCCCGGGGGCTCGAGAATAAAACGATCGACTGCGACAATTACTGCGCGCTGTACACCGCCGCGGCGGAGGCGCTGGGCCTCCCGATCCTGCCGGTGTACGCGCCCGATCACAGTTTTGTCAGGTTTTTTTTCGATGACGGCACGTATATCAACTGGGAAACGACCCAGGCACTGGTCCGTCCGGATTCGTACTATATAGAGACCCTGCGCATCCCGGTCGAATCGATAAGGGCCGGGGTGTATATGAAGACCCTTTCGCGGAAGGAGTTCATCGCCGTCGAGTACAATACCATCGGCGCGCATCTATTGACCGCGGGGAAATACGCCGCGGCGCTGCCGCGTTTCAGCGCGGCCGTCGAACTGTATCCCGCGTTTTCGTCGGCCTTTCACAACCGGGGCTCGTCATTCTACGCGCTCGGCCGTCGCGACGAGGCGCTGGCAGATCTCAAGAAGGCCAACGGGCTTGATCCCTCGCGGGCGGGAACGCACAACACGCTGGGCGACATCTATCTGGACCGAAAGGAGCTGGACAGGGCGCTCGCCGAATTCACAGCGAGCATAGAACTCGACCCGACGAACTACGTTCCCTACAACAGCATCGCGATCATCATGAAAATGAAGGGCGAGGAGGGAAAGTCGCGCATCTGGAGCGAGAAATCCCGGCGCGTACGGGAGCGACACGGAAAATAGCCGTCGGGATGCCGCCGTCTTACTTTGTCTGACCGCCCGGTGGCTGGTGCGGTCTGGCTTATAC
>CAZEAH010000457.1:0-3111 GCA_964510075.1 uncultured Leptospirales bacterium
TAGGGGGACTGATTGGGCTCGCTCTGCTTCAAACCGGCCTGTTCCGCGTCGAAACATCACTGCTCGAAACCTTTGCCTACCATCTCTTCAATATCTCGTTCATCTCCGTGGGGCTCACCATCCGTACCCCGGAGGAGCAGAAGGCCTACGGCGGCCGCGAGGTCCTCAAGGGCTCGGTCTGGATGGCGCTTGTTTCGGGGGTGATGATGCCGCTTCAGGCACTCATCGGCGGTGGGATGGTTCTGATGTTCAATTATTTCGATTTCAATCTCTTTAAGACCTTCGGCTTCTTCGCGCCGCTTGGCTTTGTTCAGGGGCCCGGCCAGGTGCTGTCGGTCGGGAAGGTGTGGGAAACGCTCGGCTTCGCGAACGCGGCCACGATAGGCCTGACTTTCGCCACAATCGGCTTCCTGTTCGCCTTCTTTGTGGGTGTGCCGCTGGCGAACTGGGGAATCCGCAGGGGAATGGCGGAGCACGCGCCGAAGAGCCTTCCAAAAGATCTGCTTGTCGGAATCGCGCCGAAGGGCGCGGAGCTCGAGCCCGCAGGGAGACTCACCATGCATTCCGGTAACGTCGACACCCTCGCGTTCCAGTTCGCCCTGGTGGGGCTGGTCTACCTGCTCACCTACGCGCTCGTACACGGCATAGCGGGCCTGCTTCGGCCGGAGCTCGCCGCCACGCTGTGGGGGTTCTTCTTCTTTGTCGGACTGCTCGTCTCGATCCTGGTGCGGACCGTCATCATTCAAATCGGGTACGGGCACATGGTCGATCCCGGAGTCCAGCGGAGGATAACGGGATGGTCAGTCGATTTTCTCATCGTCGCGACGGTGATGGCCGTCCAGCCGGCCATAGTGTGGCAGTACGCTCTTCCGATCGGGACGATTTCTCTCGTGGTGGGGGTCCTCACCACCGTCGGAATCGTTTTTCTCGGAAACCGCCTGTATGCGCTGAACATCGAGCGGATGGTCGGCATATACGGCATATGCACGGGCACGGCATCGTCGGGCCTGCTCCTTGTAAGAGTGGTCGACCCTGAATTTCGCACAACGGCGGCGATGGAGCTCGGCTTTCAGGCCATATTCTCTTCGGTGCCGGTGCTCAGCAGCATGCTCCTGGTGAGCGCGCCGCTCTTATGGAACTGGAGCATGGAGTTCACGCTGGCGGTGTTCGCCGTGCTCATGCTCGTATTTCTCGCCCTGCTGAAGATCCTGAAGTTCTGGGGTAAAAAGCGGTTTTAACGGCCTGACCGCCGGGTGCGGATGATTCGCGCGTACGTCCGGGTCCACCGGGGGCCGGCGGCGACGAATGACAGGAGGGGCATGTTACAATGAAGTCGCCGGGTCGCAGACAGCTTGAAAAGGACCAGAGGAGACGCTCCATTTTGGAGGCGGCGCGTGCCCTCCTGCTCAAAAAGGGCTACGATGCCGTATCGATCCGTCAGATAGCGGCGATCAGCGAACTGGGGACAGGGACCATCTACTCGTATTTTTCCGGCAAGCCCGAGATATACGCGACGCTCTCCACGGAGGTGTTCGATTTGCTGCACGAGTGCTTCAGCCGCGCGGCGGCCGCCGGCGGCTCGCCGGAGGACAAGCTTCGTGCCGTCGGCAGGGCGATGCTGGAATTCAGCGAGGAGCACCGTTCCTATTACGATTTTATCGATTATTTCCTGTCATCACCGGGTACGATCTTTCCCCCGGACATGAAGGCCCGAATCGACGCGTACGGCGCGCGGGTGCTTTCGCCCGTCATCGATGTTATAGAGGAGGGGCTCTGCGGAGGGCGATTCGAGACCGTCGATTCCGCCAGGTCCGCCCTCCTGTTCCTCGGCATGCTTCACGGGGTTATCCATTTCCGAAAGCTCCGCGGGACCCTGCTTACTGAATCCGGCTTCGAGGAGGTCTATCGCCAGGCCATAGATGCGATGCTCGCTTCGCTCGGCGCCGGCGCCGTAAAGCCTGCCGGTTGATCTTAAGCTTTACGTACCGGTAAGGTTCCGCCCCGTTCGAAATCCTGCGGTGAATGCGGAAGATGTCGGTTCCAGTAAACCGCCCGCTCTTTTTCTCGCCTTTTCCGCGCGCCCGTCGTATACTTCGATACGATGTCGCAGATCGGAGGAGGACGATGCATCGCAAAGGCAACCGTCTCGCCGGGGAAAAGAGTCCCTATCTCAGGCAGCACGCGCATAATCCCGTGTGGTGGTATCCGTGGGGAAACGCGGCCTTCGAGGCGGCGCGCGGCGCGGACAGGCCCGTTTTCCTCAGTATAGGCTATTCGGCGTGCCACTGGTGTCACGTGATGGAGCGGGAATCCTTCGAGGACGAACGCGTCGCTTCACTCCTCAATCGTCACTTCGTGGCGGTAAAGGTGGACCGCGAGGAGATGCCCGACGTCGACGGGCTTTATATGAACGCCGTGCAGGCGATGGGACAGCGCGGCGGCTGGCCGCTCTCGGTCTTCCTCACCCCCGACCTGAGGCCCTTCTTCGGCGGGACCTATTTCCCGAAGCCGCAGTTCGAATACCTGCTCACCGAGCTTGCCCGTCTCTGGGACGGGGAGCGGCACACGCTCATCGAGCAGGCGGAGGCACTCGCCGGTTTTCTTCGCCGACCGTACCCCGCGGGCGAGGATGCGGAAATGCCCGGAGTGGAGGAGCTTCGCGCCGCTTTTCTCGCGGCCGAGCTCCGCTTCGACCGGGAGCATGGCGGGTTCGGAGCGGCGCCCAAGTTCCCTCCCTCCATGCTCGTCAGGCTGCTTTTGAGGATGCATCACAGGACGCGCGACGCGCGCCCGCTTGAGATGGCGCGGGCGACGCTCAATGCGATGGCGCGCGGGGGAATCTACGACCATCTCGGCGGCGGATTTTCCCGCTATTCCACGGACGAGCGATGGCTGGTCCCTCATTTCGAAAAGATGCTCTACGACAATGCTCTGCTCGTCGATCTTTTCGCAGAAGTCTGGCTCGAAACGCGCTCACCCCTTTATCTCGCTCGTATTCGCGAGACCATCAGCTGGATGTTGAGGGATTTGCGCATCGATGATTCGGCCTCTGGGCACTTCGCCCTTGCCAGCGCTTTCGACGCCGATAGCGAGGGTGTCGAAGGCAAGTAC
>CAZEAH010000458.1:0-3106 GCA_964510075.1 uncultured Leptospirales bacterium
CCGGCGCGCTGGAATGCCGCCAGGAAGCCGGCGTACGCTACCGAATCGGCAAGCATCGCCTCGAGCACCATTACGCGCTTCCGCCCGCGGATGAATTCCATGAATTCGGCCGCGTTCTCACCGTCGACGCGCGAGCGGAGCGTCTGGTGCAGAGGGGCCTTTTTGTCGATCTCCAGGTTTTCGAGGATGATGCCGCCCTCGAAAGCGCCGGCCGAGCTCGCGTGAAACGCGTTGAGCGTATACAGCACACGCTGCCCCTCGCAAAGCGATGAGTCAAGAAGCGGGTGCAGGGAACGGCGGTCCCTGGGGCGTGTAACGATCGGGAAGAGCACGTCCGAGAGATCGAAGACCCGGTCGCGCAGGGCGTCATCGCGCCCGGAAAGGTCGACGACGATATACCGGTATTCCCGCGAAAGCGCGAAAAGGATCGGCGAGAGGATGTCAGGGTTGACCCTCACCTTCGAGCCGAACGCGATGTTCATAAGCGACAGCGTGTCGTCGACGGCCTCAATCCTCTCGTTGATGAAGGAATCGGCCGAAAGCTCATCCTCGTCCTTCTGGGAAACCGCGGTGGTGATTCTTTTCTCGAAGATATTGAATATGGAATCGCCGGTGTATGACGCGTCCAGTACGATCGTTTTCGCGTCGCGCGCGCAGCAGAGCCCCAGAAGCGAGGCCAGAATCGATTTGCCCGCCCCGTCCTTCTGGCTATAGACCGTTATGACGCGGGCCGCCTTTCCACCGTATTTCTTTCCGATGGAAGACGGCTCGAACCCCATCGCACCGACCGCGCGAAGGTAACCGCGCATGGCCTTGTAGGAATTGAGAAAGAAACGATAGACGCTTGCGACCTCTAGTACGAAGAGGGAGGAGTCCACCAGGGCCCTCACACGGCCCCGATGGCGGTTCTGGGTAAAGGGGATGTCGCCGAAGAACGAGCCGGCCGCCATGCACACAACCTCGCCGCGACCGGGCGCCTCCATCTCGAAAAGCCCGGCGATTACAATGCCGAAGGTGTTGTCTTTCCCGGGATCGAAGAACTTGCCGCGCTGTACGTTGACGACGCGCCCGGAGGCGCGGAGACGGCCTATCTCCTCGTCACGGCAGTGCCGGAAGAGCGGCATGTCGTTCAGGATATGGTCGATGAAATCCATTCGCCGTTACGCCTGTCAGGCTTCGGCGGACTTGAGCAGCCGGACGAGCTCGGGTTTGCCCAGAAGCTCGATAGGCCGGGTGCTCGCGAACTCGGCCGCGGCCTGCGAGTAATCTCCGGTGCTGATAACGATGATGCGCGTGGCGTTGCGCGGCTTCATGCTCTCGTGGAGTTTCCGCAGGAGCTTGTCGGTGACCGTATCGGTGGTTCGCAATATCCGGACGATGCGATTGCTCATGCGCGTGTTCCGCCATTTCCCTTCGGTTTCGGTGGCGAGGATCTCGATCTCGGAATCGCTGATTATTTCGATGTCCATTATCGTGAGTCCCAGCGCCTCCGCCATCTTGCGACAGGTGTGCTCGAACTGCGCGAGCCCCGCGATCATGAAGTCCTTTACCCGATCGTCCTGCCTGAATTCGGAGTACGCCCGCAACTTCTCCTGTACGTCGCGGAAATTCTTGTTTACCGCCGCGATCTGCTCCCAGTTCGCGATCGCCGACTGGAGATCGCGCACGCTCTCCTGCGAGGAGGCCAGAAAATAGCGAAGGTTGAGCTCGGTATCGCTGCCGCGCTTGGCGAACTTGAGGCCGCGCTCGAATTCGATGATGGCCTTGGGGTACATCTCCTTTTCGTGGTAGCAGGTTCCTTTCGCCAGGAAGCACTTGACCTTTATGTCCTCGCTCTTCTGCGCGGTCTCGAACTCCTTTATGGCCCATTCGTAATCCCCGATCTGGCGAAGCACCAGGCCGAGAAAGTAGTGGGCCTTGTAGTTCGCCTGGTCGAGCTTGATGGCCTCGATGAACATCTGCTTGGCCTCATTGTAGGAGTTGTTGCGGTAAAGCACCTGGCCAAGGTAGTAGTACGACATGTCATGACGGTTGTTGTTCGCGATGCTCTTTTTGAAGTATATGGCCGCCTTGTCCATGGCATTGGCGTCGAAATAGATCATGCCGAGCTGGTAGAAATTCTCGAAATTGACCGGATCGATTTTCGTCAGGATCAGATATTCCTTTTTGGCGTCCTCCACGGCGCCGCGCTCCCTGAATATCTTCGCGAGTTTCGTACGCACGTCGACCTCGCTTACCCTGTCGTCGAACCGCGCGATTTTGAGCACCTGGCGGTATTCGAGGATGGCGAACTGTATATTGTTCTCCTTTATGTAGGCCTCCGCCAGCAGGTAGTGCGCGTAGGAGTTGCGGTCGTCCTTTTCGAGGATCTCGTTAAGTTTCTTGATGGCCAGCTTGGTCTGCCCCATCTCGATCATTTTCGCGATTTCCTCGATTTTACGGGGGAAAACGTACGTGCTGAAGATGTAGAGGCCGAAAATGCTGAGCATTATGAAGAATACAAATATTATCACATAGGTCAGTATCATCGTCTGTTTCTATACCCCGGCAGTTTGGGCGATCGCTCAGGCGTCCCGGCGCTGTTCGCGCAGGAGTCTGTTCTGCTCCTCGAGGGCGCTGATCTTGGCGAAGGCCTCCATCAGCTCCGTCCGTCCGAGCTGTGAGACGCTCTCCTGCGCCCTGGCCGTTTCGGTCGCCAGCTTGAGCTCACCGCGCGCATACTCCACTATATTTTCGTACATCGAGATGATCTTCTGGGCGTTGTCGAGCTCCATTTCGTTGAGCTTGAGTACGTTCTCGTACCCGCTGACCATCTTGCGGTAATGCTCGAGCTCGGCTTTCAGCCGTTCGATCTCCTTTTTCAGGCCCGCCACGTCATCGCCCATGGTCTCACCTCGGTGTCCTGTTAATAGGTTTCGGCACGAATCCTTCCATTGTTCATCGTTTTACGTATCGACGCATCCGCGGCATCGCGCAAAAATTATATTGACAAAAACCGCGTCCCCGCTTCACTATCCTCAACGTTCGGACGGTCCGAACGCACTCCGGGGGCGTAGCTCAGTTGGGAGAGCGCTTGAATGGCATTCAAGAGGTCAGGGGTTCGATT
>CAZEAH010000459.1:0-3095 GCA_964510075.1 uncultured Leptospirales bacterium
GCGCATAGGTCGTACTGCCGCCGCTGTTGAAAGTCAGCTCGCCCCTGAACAGTCCGGGATAGTTCTCCCGGCCGTACCGCACGAACTCCCCGTACCGTTTCATGGTCTTCGCTAACTCCCTTCGTATCGCGGATTCCTTCGACCCTATATACAGAGGCACATGCGCGACATGCCCGTCGTAGCCCATGAACCCGGAGAAAACGAGCCGCCCGGCGCTCGCGGCGACAATATCGAGCATGCGGGCAAGCTCTTCATTCGTTCGCGCACCGCCCCTGTGCAGGCCGACGTCGATTTCGAGATTCACGCGCATCCGAATACCGCGCCTTTTCGCGAAAGCGTCGTATTCGCTCATGCGCCGTTCGGTATCCACCAGCCATTGCGTCGAAACGAGGATGTCCCGCCTGACCTTCGCCGGAAGCGAATCGTAAAATTCCTCAAGGGCCTCCACCGGAAACGGTCGCCCGGGCAGCATATCGATCGCCGGGCCCTCCCTTTCGACGAGGGCGCGCATGTGGGAGAGATGGAACGGCATGAGCCTGCGTGTCCCCGATTCGCGCATGATATACGCAAGGAGTTCCGGCGAAGGCAGTGATTTCGTTACTATTCGGTATTTCAGCGGAGGTCTGATGACGGCATTGAGAAGTCGGATATTCGCGTCGACCCGGTCCAGGTCGAGGACTATGGCCGGCTGAGCGGTCCTCTTTTCTTTAAGCGCGCCGTTTACGGCCGCGAAATACTCATCGTAGCCGCCGCCTCTGTCACCGGGCCTGCACAGCAACGCCGCGAAGGCCGCCATCAGAACCGCTACGCCCGCAAGAACGGCAATTCGACGCTTTCCCGGCATGACCTCCTCCATTAAAAAGAAATGCCGCCGCAACCGGCATTGGCCTGCTCCCGTCCTCGCCTGATCCGGCGGTTTCGCCCGGAATGGAGGCAGTGCCTCGACGCGGCGCCTCCCTACATCCCTCCCCTGTCCTCATCGAGCGTAAAAAAATCGATCGCGTCTCTGAGCTTCTCCACCATCGACGCGGTGTTTTCCGCCGTGGCGAGCATCTGTTCCGCGCCCGTAGCATACGACTGCGTCAGCAGGTTGACGCCGGAGACCGATTTGACGATCTCACCGGTGGCGGTCCTCTGCTCGTCGGTCGAGCTCCGTATTTCCTCGGACCGTTTACGTACGTCTTCAGCCGATCGGTTGACGTCTTCGTTCAGTTCCAACTGTTCCCTCATAACGGCGCTCAGCTCGCCCATCCCCTCGCCTATCGCGCGAACGCCGGAGAGGATGTTTTCGAGGATGGAAATCGTCTGCCTGACGGCGGCCATGCCCCCCTCAATCTCCTCGTTGTTCTTCCTGATGAAGCGGTCGATCTCGCCTATGCTCGACGATGTCTGGTCCGCGAGCTTGGAGATCTCGTCGGCCACAACGGCAAACCCCCTCCCGGCATTGCCCGCGCGAGCGGCCTCGATCGCCGCGTTAAGCGAAAGAAGATTTATCCTGTCCGAGATCTCGTTTATCATGCCGGTGACCGTTGCCATCTCCCTCGACCTGTCGCTTATCGCCGCCATGCTCTCGCGCATGGCATTGAGCGATTGTTCGCCCGTTTTCCCGCTGGAGGTAATCGACCCCGAAATCCCGAGATATTCCTCGAGTTTCGCGCGGACCCGCACCAGGCCCTCGGACAGCTTATCCATCAGCAGGCCCAGGGCCGCCAGCCTCTCGCTCTGCCCAGCGGAATTGTCCGCGATGTTCTCGATCCCGGCGCCCACTTCCTCCAGCGTACTGCTTATCTCCTCGGTCGATGCCGCCTGGTTCTGCGCGTTCTCCGCGAACGAGGTGGTGGTGGCCGAAACCTCGCCGATGGCGGACATGATTTCGTCCGAATATTCCTGTATCCGCTGTATGACACCGAAGAGTTTAAGCTGAAGGTTGTTGATGTCGACGGTCATCTCGCCGGCCTCGTCCGTAGAGATCATCGGAACGAAGCGAACACTGAGGCGGCCTTCGGCGATACGGTTAAGCGCGGCCTTTATTCCGTTGAGATTGGTCTTAGTGGATTTCGCGAAGTAGTACGCGCTCACGAGCACCGTCCCCAGAAGGAAAAAACTCAGAAATCCGATGTGGAAAAAGAAGTTGTTCAGCACGATCATCCGGTTCATCACCATGTACAGGAATGTCCCGAAGATCACCATCGGCACAAGCAGTACCGCCCCCAGCACCCACAGAATTCGCGTGAATGTGCCCAGCCGGACGTATGAACCCTCGGGGGCCGTTACGGCCGAAAGGCGAGCATCCTGAAGATAGGGGGCAAGGCTCACCTCGGTCTGGAAATAGAACAGACCCATGTTGATGGGAATGACCATAATGGTGGCGGCGGGCATGATGTAGAGCGTATATTCATTCAGCGCCCCGAGCTGGTCCAGGCACACAAGGGCTACGCCGATTCCGAGGATGTAGCGCACCGGGATGGCGAGCGCTTCCCTCATCGGCCTCCTGAGAAGCCGTTGTTTGTATTCAGCGATCTCCTCCCCGGAGCGCCCCTCCGGCTTTCGAAGCGCCCGGAAAACCGGCCGCAGGTCATACCATCGCAGGATATTGAAGATGACAAGCGCGGCCACGGAGCCCGCTCCGGCACTCAGCATGAACGGCACAAGATTGCCGATATTGTTGCCGCCGATCACCACAAAATACGCGAGCAGTGCGACGGGAAAGGTATAGGCGAAGAACTCAAGGGAAACGGCCAGCTTCAGCAATGGCAGGCGATAGTTCATGAATGTTCCTTCCTAATATTAATTGTCGTTCATGTTTCCGTTCAAAGCCCCTGAACACCGCCCATACCGACCCGGACCGGCATTCGGTTGCTCCTCGGAATGTCTATCTGTACTGGGGAACATCTCATCTTAGAATCCATTTTTTTCTGTATGTCAATACTAATACGTTTTTAATCATATATTTTGTGCGGCCGCAGTATGCCGCATGTTTATCTCAGCGCACGCACCGATACGGCCTGTCCCGCGCCCGTTTTTGGGTTGCGCTAAAGCTCGTTTTCATGGAAATTGTTGAACAGAGAACTTGCGATCTTCCGAGCGGCCCCCGG
>CAZEAH010000460.1:0-3095 GCA_964510075.1 uncultured Leptospirales bacterium
GCATGAGACTCCATATATCTATGACCCTTCCCGGTGCATTCTGAAGGCCTTCAGCGTATTCGCGAGCAGCATGGTGATCGTCATGGGCCCGACCCCTCCCGGAACCGGAGTGATGGCCGAGGCCACCTTTTCCACCTCGTCGAACTTTACGTCGCCCACCAGCTTCGTTTTAGAGGGATCGTCGGGATGGGGGATCCGGTTCATGCCCACGTCGATGACCACCGCGCCCTCCTTCACCATGGGCCCGGTGATCGTATTCGGCCTTCCCGCCGCCACAACCAGCACATCGGCCTGGCGAGTGAAATACGAAATATCGGGCGCCGCCGTGTGGCAGACGGTGACGATACAGTCCGCGTCCTTTTTCTTCTGGAGCATCATGGCGGCCATCGGCTTGCCGACGATGTTGCTTCGCCCCACCACCACGAGGTGCTTGCCCCGGAGGTCCGGGACGGCCCGGTTGATGAGAATCTTGCACCCGTGCGGCGTGCAGGGCAGGAAGCCGTTCTCGTCGCCTATAAGTATCTTTCCGACGTTGGCCGGATGGAAGGCATCCACGTCCTTGCGCGGATCTATCCGGTTGATGATCGCCGCCTCGTCGATGTGCCTCGGCAGTGGAAGCTGTACGAGTATGCCGTCCACGTCGTCCCGCGCGTTCAATTCGTCCACAAGCTCAACCAGTTCTTCCTGCGGGGTGGCGGCTGGAAGGGTATACTGAAACGAGGCGAACCCGGCCTCATCGCAGGCCCTGCCCTTGTTGCGGACGTACACCGCCGATGCCGGATCGTCTCCCACCAGCACAACCGCGAGGCCCGGGACCGCGCCATGCTTCTCCTTAAGCTCCGCCGCCTCCCTGCGAATCTCTTCCTGTATCTCGGATGCTATTCTCTTGCCGTCGATGATCAGCGCCATTTATCGTCTCCTGTGTCCTGTAGTCGCCCGGGAGGCCTTCGGACGCGCCTCCTCCACGGCCACCATCAACGCACATGGATTCGTCCTGTCAATCCTTTGTGCTTTCTCAGACGTCGAGTACGACGGTCGCCGTCCAGCGTCCGTCTTTTTGCCGCACCGAAAACCTGTGCATGGTGACCGCCTTCACGTCCACTACAAAGCGATGGACCGTATGGTCGATCCTTTCCGTAACAGCTTGGCATCGCACGCGGGCGCCGGAGGAATCGCAATCCACCTCGGCCGAACGGGGAGTGACGAGCAGGCCGTCGGAATCCTTGTAGAACAGCAGCTCATCCATAAAGGAGTGGAGCAGGGCCTCGATCGATTCGGCCCTCAGCTCGAACGACATCGCGGCCGCGTCCGGCGCGGGTTCCGCGTTCTCCAGCATTACGGCGCGAAGCGCGGCGCCTGCCTCGACAAAGAGGGCGCCGGCGCTTTTCGCGCTTATCTCCAGCGCGATGTCGGCGCTGGTGATATCGTCGATCTGCCGGAAGGCCACGCGCGGACCTATCCCTTTACGTTGCCGAGAGGCATGAGCCGCGCCACGGGAGCGCACAGCCCCGCGCCGAACGCGGCGTTCACGACCGCGTCAATATCTTTATACGCGCCCCCCGCCTCCTCGGCAAGGCCGGGGAATGACGCCGTGCGGATATGTATGCCGCGTTCGCCGAGCCCCCGCTGAAGGTCGCGGCCATTGAACATTTTCTTCGCCTGCGAACGCGACATGGTCCTTCCGCTGCCGTGAACCGTCGAAAAAAAACTTTCTCCCGCGGATGAAGTCCCCGCGCACAGGTAGGAACCCGACTCCATACTGCCCCCGACGATGACCGGCTGGCCGTACGCCCTGTAGCGATCGGGAATATCCATCATGCCCGGACCGAAGGCGCGCGTTGCCCCCTTGCGATGGACGAGGAGCCTATGCGTCTTACCGTCTACGTCGTGGCTTTCGAGCTTGGCGGTATTATGGCACACGTCATAGACCAGGCGCAGGCCGAGCTCGCGCGGGCTTTTTTTAAAATAATCGGCGAAGACCTCGCGCACCCTGTACATGATGAGCTGCCGGTTGAGAAACGCGATGTTGATCGCGCAGTTCATGGCCCCGAAATACGCCCTGCCCTCATCCGAGCACAGCGGCGCGCAGGCCAGCTCGCGGTCGGGAAGGTCGAGGCCGTAACGCCGGTGTACAGACAGAAAGAGACGCAGGTAATCAGTCGCGATCTGGTGACCGGTGGCACGGCTGCCCGAGTGTATCATCACCATGATCTGGTCGTCGCGGTCGATGCCGAACGCCCGCGCCGTCTTCTCGTTACGTATACCGGACATTTTGGCGACCTGTATCTCGAGGAAATGATTTCCCGAACCGAGAGTGCCGGTCTGGTTTTTGCCGCGCTCCCTGGCCTTCTGCGACACGGCGTCGGGATCCGCTCCGTCGACGCGGCCGTTTTCCTCGCAGTATTCCAGGTCCTCCGGCTCCCCGTAGCCGTTGCGCACGGCCCAGCCCGCTCCCTTCGTCATGGCCTCGTCGAGCTTCGAGCCTTTAAGCACCAACTCCCCCGCGGCCCCCACGCCGGAGGGCACGCGGGCGAACAGCCGGTCGACAAGGGCCGGGATCTCACCCTTCACCTCGGGCAGGGTGAGCGATGTGGCCATCAGCCTGATGCCGCAGTTTATGTCGAAGCCTATGCCGCCGGGCGATATGACACCGCCGTCGTCCGGATCGACCGCCGCGACCCCGCCTATGGGGAAACCGTATCCGGAATGCCCGTCGGGCATGCAGAGCGCGTATTTTCGTATACCGGGTAGCATGGCAACGTTCGCGGCCTGCTCGAACACCGCCTCATCCATCGACGCGACCAGCGCGTCGTCACCGTAGATACGCGCGGGTACGCGCATTCCTTTCCGCGCCGAAGCGGGTATCTCCCAACAATACTCGGAAATCCTCCGCACCTTTTCCCGTATCTTTGCCATGTGCATCGACAGCCTCGGCGCTGGGCCCTTTACATCCTTATCCCGAGGTCCGCCCCGCAGGCCGCGCACCGGCCGCCCTTAAGAGCGACTATTTTCGTCGAATATCCCCTGCGGTTGACGACTAGCGCGCCGCACGACGGGCATACGGTATCGCTTCCGCTCGTCCCTCCGGGGATGTT
>CAZEAH010000461.1:0-3095 GCA_964510075.1 uncultured Leptospirales bacterium
GTATGGAGCACGGATCAATCGCATCGGGAGAGGGCCTCGTGATAGGAGAGACCCCGCGCGGCCGCTCGGTTTTCGCGGTGAGGGACTTCGCGGCGGGCTCGTTCGTAATAGAGTTCGGCGGCGAGCGCTTCAGCCGCGAGGAGTACATGGGCCTCGTGGTCCCCGAGAACAACCATTTTCTGCAGATCGACCGCACCGTCTTCCTGGGGCCCACGGCGACGGCCGACAACTTCATCAACCACTCCTGCGACCCCAACTGCGGCTTCCGGGTGGACGACGGCCGGGCCTACCTGTTCGCCATACGGCCGATCCGCGCGGGCGAGGAAATAACCTTTGACTATTCCACCTCGATGGACGAGGATTTCTGGGAAATGAACTGCAGGTGCGGATGCGCCGCGTGCAGGGGAAGAATCCGCGATTTCCGGCACCTTCCGGCCGAAACCAGGCAGCGCTACATCGCGCTGGGTGCCGTCCCCGGCTTCATTCTCGCGGGACTCGCCGAGACGCCCGCCATCGCCGGTGTTATCGTGGAGTCCGGCGCGGGCTACTCCCCTTCCGCGGACGAAGCGCGCGCGGTACTGCAGGCCTCCTGAGCCATCCGTCCGCCGGAACGCCTGCCGCTCCGCTCCCGCCGTCCCGCGGGCCGCGCCAACACGACGGGTGAACCCGAATGAAAACCGAACGACAGCCGGCGAGCGACCGCGTTCCCTCCGTAAACGAGTGCCGCGCGCTCATGGAGGAGCACGGCATGCTCTCCAACATAGCGGCCCATTCCGAGGCGGTGATGCGCGTCGCCGCCGCGATCGTCGATGATCTCATCGAGCCCGGCGAGGTCGAGCGCCCTCTGGTGGTCGCCGCCGCGCTCCTGCACGACATCACCAAGACCCGCGCGCTTCGTACGAAGGAGCGCCACGACGAGTCCGGCGGGGCGCTCGCGCGCGCGCTCGGCATGGGGCGCGTGGCCGAAATCATCGAACAGCACGTCTATCTGAAAGACTTCGATCCCGACGGCCCGCTCCTGGCGAAGGAAATCGTCTATTACGCCGACAAGCGCGTGATGCACGACACGATCGTGTCGCTCGACGTGCGCATGGAGGACCTTGTGGTCCGCTACGGCACCACGCCCGAGCGCGTGGCCCTTATCCGCAAAAACATGGAGCACGCGCGCGCGGTGGAGTCCAAGATCGCCGGCCGCATGAGGTCCGGTGCGGGCGGGCTCGCCGCCCTTTCGGAACGCGCCGATGGCTGAACGCTTCCTTATACTCGACTGCTACGTGGACGAGCCCGCCTGCCTGGGCGTGCCCCCGTTCGTCGCCCCCTACCCGCGCTACATACTCGGCGCGCTCATCGACGCGGGCGTTACGCCCGAATCGGTCGACTACCTTACCATCGACCATCTCCGGGAATCCGCGTACCGGCTCCGGGAGCGCTACGACGCGGCCTTCGTGATCGGCGGCGCGGTGGTGCCGGGGAAGTACCTGGGCCACCGCATTGGGACGCTCGCCGAGATACTCCGGACCGTGGACGGCAACCCGCGCCAGGAGTTCGCGGCGGGGGGGATGATCGCGCCGCTCGTGGCGCGGGAAAAACGGCCCAATTGCCTGCCGGTGCTGTGCGACATCGAGATGTACGCGTACACCCGGGCCCGCGGCGCGCCCTCGGACGAACGGCGCACCGCCGCGCAGGTGGCCCGATGGGCCGTCGGCGGGGCCGCGCTCGCGCGCCGGCATCCCGACCATCCGAACATCATCTGCGAGATCGAAACCTACCGCGGCTGTCCGCGCCTGTCGCACTGCTCCTTCTGCTCCGAGGGCGCGACGCACGCGCTCGAGTTCCGCGACGAGGGCGACATCCTGTCCGAAATCGACGCGCTCATCGCCGCGGGCGTCAGCCGCTTCCGCATCGGGCGCCAGGCGGATATTCTGCAGTACCGCACCCCTTTCGCCGAGTTTCGGGGAGGATTCCCCCGGCCGTCGGTGGAGGCGGTCCGGGGGCTCTTCGGCGAGCTTAAAAGGCGGCGCGACGAGGGGGCCATACGGGTGCTGAACATCGACAACGGGAATCCCGGCACACTGGCGAACTTTCCCGACGAGTCGGCGGAGATTCTCGCGGCGATTGTCGACGCGATCACACCGGGCGACACGCTCGCCATGGGCGTGGAGTCTCTCGACCCGGAGGTAATCGCGCGTAACGGCCTCAAGGTGAACGCGCGCGGGCTGCTGGAGGCCGTGCGCCTGGCGAACGACATCGGCGGCCGGCGCGTGGAGGGGCTTCCGGTGCTGCTTCCCGGCATCAACCTGATCCACGGCCTGCCGGGGGAGAGCATGGACACCTTCAGGCACAACTACGAGGGGCTCGCCGCCATCGCCGACGCGGGCCTCATGGTGAAGCGCATCAACATCCGCAAGCTCCTGCCCTATCCGGGGACCGCCGCCGGCGAGGCCTTCCGCGAACCGTCGGCGAAACTGCGCAACCGCTACGAGTACTACAAGAGGAGGATACGCGACGAAATCGACCGGGTGATGCTCCGGCGGGTGTACCCCGCGGGCACGGTTCTGCGCGAGGCGCTGGTGGAGGAGCGGCGGCACGACTGGTCGCTCGCCAAGCAGATCGCCAGTTATTCGATAACCGCGACGATCCCCGTCGCGCTTCCGGTGAAGAGTTTCGTTGACGTGATGGTGGTCGGCCACCGCGAGCGCTCGGTGGCGGCCCTGCCCTGGCCGCTTCGCGTGAACGAGCTCCCCGCGAAGGCGCTTGAAACCATCGCGGGCGTCGGGAAGAAGAGCGCGAGCGAGCTGGTGCTCCGCCGGCCCTTCGCCGGGAAGGAGGACGTGCGGAGGGTCGCGCCCGCCATACCGGAAGCCGTGCTGGAGGGCATGACCTTCGGCTGAGCGGCGCGGCCGCGGAGGCGCGTCAGTACTTCTTGCGCTCCTTGTTGTGGTTGAGCCGGTTCATGACGTAGAGGGCCGCGTAGCCGCCGATGAAACCGGCGATGAGGTTGACCCCGGTATCGTACACCAGAAAGCGCAGCACCCGGATGGTGATGTCCAGAAGCAGGCGGTCCAGTATGAAGCCGCCGATGAGCGCGCCGGCGA
>CAZEAH010000462.1:0-3094 GCA_964510075.1 uncultured Leptospirales bacterium
CCCCCCGATGATGGGCGCCGAGCCGCTCTTCAACGCGTCCATCTTGCCGAGAAGTTCTATGATCTTCTTTTCGAGCACGTCTTCCTTTCCCTTGAGTTCGGCGAGTTCCCTTGTGGCGTTATCCAGCTCTCGCTGTATACGGGCCAGTTCCTGTTCCTTTTCCTCAAGGCTCAGCTTCGCCTCTTCGGCCACGACTTTGAGGGACTCGTTGTCGGATTCAAGCCGCGCGTTTTCGGTCCTCAGGTCGCCGATAAGCTGCAGCGCCTTAATAATCCTGCTTTCAAGCTCCTCGAGCTGCTGCATGGAAATCATTCCTCTGATACCTCCATCGTTATTGTTGGCACCCGGTCGTTGTCAGGAACGGCAACAAGCGCGCCAGCCAAAAGCAGGTCGGATCGCGGACTTCCGCTCTCCCTTACCATATTTTCGGCGGTAGTTACAACTCTCTGCAATAAAAAAGATAACGTACGCCGGTCCTCTCTGTTTTTGCGACAACTCTAGTATACGCACAGGGGTAAAATATAATCAAGTTTTTTTATGCTAAAATTGGAGCCGCAGATCCAGGCCGACGGTTTCACCGGGGTAAGAGCGCCTGCGGACCGCGCTCACCGTCGTGGACACTCCGACGAACGCGTTGTACGAGAAAAAGTAACGCCCCCCCGCGGAAAAGAGCAGCGGATTTACAAGGGCTCCTTCAATCGGAATGCGCTCACTGTCGTCGTCGATCCGGGTAAACCTCCGGGAAGCATACACCGATACCCAGGGGACGAGCGGGTAGAGCGCGTCGGTGTTCAGCGCTAAAGAGGCGGCCGCGTAATCGTTCGCCAGACGCTTTCCGCTCAGGAAAGCGCCGTCCTCCGCGAAGTTAAGCCCGAACAGCTTCCGATATGTTTCCTTTTCCGCCGGATTGAGATAGAATCCGTTATAAAAGCCTTCCCGGTCCTTCTCCCTGAACACCCAGAAAAGGTTTGCGTGCAAAACAAGGGGGCCCGCTTCATACTGCGCCACGGGGCCCGCTTTAAGTTCATTGTTTCCAAACGCCAGGTTGCGCCAGTGCTCCCCCGTGTACGCGTTGGGACCCGTGGGGAAGCGGAAAAGCGCGAGCATGCCCCAGCGCAGCGAGCCGTCCGCGGCACCGCCGGCATACCACCATAGCCGAACGAAGGTGTCCCCCAGCTCGGCATTGCGGCCGGAAGCGAGCCCGTCGTGCAGATACTGAAAATACACCTGCGCCGAAAGGCTGTCCAGGATGCCGAATCCGATGCCGAAAGTGTCGCGGAGGAAGCCGCCGTCGTGGGAGAAGAATTCTTCATTTACAAGCAGATCCATGGTCCCCTCCGGGAGGGTGCCGATGGTTTCGGTATGGGGCATGGAGGCGTACGAACCGGCCGCGGCCGCCAGAAATAAAACAAGCGCCGCAAGGAGGGCGCTTTTTTTCACACACATAAAGTACTCCCGGCGCTCAGGCCGAGGCTCCGGAACATACCCGGTTCAGGATACCTTTTCCTTGACCGCGCTCACGAGCCGGGCGAAGGCGTTGGGATCGCTCACCGCGAGATCCGCCATAAGCTTGCGGTTCATGGCGATTCCGGCCTTTTCCATTCCCGCAATAAGTCCGCTGTAGGAGATGCCGTTAAGGCGCGCGGCCGCGTTGATTCGAATGATCCACAGGGTCCTGAAATCCCTTTTCTTGCGCCTTCTGTCCTTGTATGAATTCTGCAGGGCCTTGCGACGGGCGTCCTTCGCCGTTCTGAACAGGTTTTTGCGCGCCCCGTAGAATCCCTGCGTGTCCTTTAATATCTTCTCGCGCCTTTTATGGTGTACCTTACCGGTTGTTGCACGTGGCATAACTGTCCCTCTCGAAATGTTTCAATAATCGGTGTGTCCCCGGCCTGTCAGCCGTACGGAAGCATGCGTCGCACGCGGTCCAGCTCGGTTTCGTGCACCAGGCTCGGGCTGCGAAGCTGTCTTTTCCGCTTGGACGATTTCGCCTCAAGCAGGTGTTTTTTATATCCGTTGGCCCGTTTCACCTTTCCGTTTTTGGTGATTTTGAACCGTTTTTTGGCACCGCTGTTCGTCTTTAACTTGGGCATTGTCTCCTCGCTCTGCGAAGCCCCGCCGCTACTTTTTGGCCGCCGACGGCATGGGCGTCATTATCATCGTTATGTTCCTGCCTTCTATTGACGCTTTCTTTTCGACCTGGGCGAATTCCTCGAGGTCTTTCTGGATGTTTTCCATCACCTTGAATCCGAGTTCGTTATGGACGATCTCTCTTCCGCGGAACATCAGGGTGAATTTCACCTTATCGCCCTTCTCCAGAAAATCCCTCGCGTGATTGACCTTGTGCCGGTAATCGTGCGAATCGATTGAAGGTCGGAACTTGATTTCCTTTACATGGATGACCTTTTGCTTCTTTTTGGCCTCTTTGGCCTTTTTAATCTGCTCGAACCGAAACTTGCTGAAATCAATGATCTTGACGACCGGCGGATCCTGATCGGGAGAAATCTCGACGAGGTCCATTTCCTTGCTCCGGGCGATCGCCATGGCCTCCTCGGTGGGTATGATCTGGGGTCCCCCGTCCTCGCCGACAAGCCGTACCATGGCTTCCCTGATCTGATCGTTGATCCGGTAGCGCTTTATATCTGATTTGTCTATGCGAAACCTCCTTCCGCCTTCGAGCAAAGAATGAAAAACCTGCCTTAACGGGAAAGATTCGGGCCGGGCGAAAAAAAACCCGCGCCTAATACCACTCCCCCCGGGATTCGATAAAACCCGGCAATGAGCCACCATGACAGCATATGCCTTTATTAATCAAGAAAATTTCCGGATGAGCTCGCCTGCCGGGGTGACTTTTTTATGACTTTTGGGCCGCTTCCCTTTCCAGAAGAGCGACAAATTCGCCGACGGTCATGGTCGTCGAGGCGTTTTCCCCCCTCCTGCGCACCGACACCGAACCGCTCTCCATCTCTTTCTTGCCGATGACACCGATAAAGGGCACCTTCTTCTCGATCGCGTCGCGGATCTTGTAGCCGATGGTCTCCTCTCGAAGATCGGCCTCCACGCGCAGGCCTCCACGCATCAACTCGTCGCGCAG
>CAZEAH010000463.1:0-3092 GCA_964510075.1 uncultured Leptospirales bacterium
GCCCCCTCATCGATCAATTCCAAATTGGACACCTGCAGCACCACATCCACCAGCGGTTCCGGAAAACCCCAGGCGCACAGGATCTGCCCGCCAAGCCTGGGCTGCAGTTCGGCGGCCAGTTGGTCGAGCAGGGCGGGGTGGTGCAGCAGCTTGGGCAGGTCCTCGGCGATGGCGTAGACCGGCAGCGCGCCGATGGCATGCGTCAGCCCGGCCAGCAGCGCCTGGTCGGGGTCGAGGTGGCGATGCTTGCGCGCCAGCATCTGCGGCAGGAAGTGGCGCGACAGTCGCGTCAGCGCCGCCATGTTGCAGGAGATCAGAGCCTCGATGTCGGCCTTTGGCATCGTCTCGAAGGCGCCGGACAGCCCGGTGGAGGGAAGGGCGAACGTGCTCGTGTTCCCCAACCTGGACAGCGCCAACATCGGCGTAAAGCTGGTCCAGTATTTCGGAAGCGCACAGGTCGTAGGTCCGGTTATATACGGGCTCGGCAGGCCGTACAACGATATTTCGAGGGCGGCGACCGCGGATGACATAGTCAATCTGGCGCTGATAACCCAGTTGCAAGCGTGATCAGGGCCGGGGGAGTCGACAACCGTTTCCGGAGACGATCGCGCAGTAAGGCTTTTTTAAATATGAAGATTGATATCAACAGAGACAGGGGAGGATCGTTATGAGCATTTCGACAATCCTCCTGGTTTTGGCGCTCCCGGTCGCGGGGGCCGCGGGATTTCTCGCACGGGCGTACATCGGCAGGGTGAAGCTCACCTCGGCCGAGGCGCGCGCCCATCGTCTGGTACAGGATGCCGTTCGGGAAGCTGAGGCGAAGCGCAAGGAATTGCTCATTGAGGCGAAAGACCAGCTTCTCAAGGAAAAGAACCTTTTTGAAAAGGAGATGCGCGAGAGGCGTCAGGAGCTCCAGGGCATCGAAAAACGCCTTCTTCAGAAAGAGGAATCGCTCGACGGCAAGTCCGACCAGCTCGAAAAAAGAGATAAGGCCCTGCAGGCACGGGAGCTTGAAAATCAGGAAAAAGAAGAAGAGTTAAAAAGGGAACAGGAACGTCACAAGAAGGAACTTGAACGCATCTCGGGTCTCACCACCGAAGAGGCCAAACAGCTCCTTTTAAAGAACCTGGAAAACGACGTCAGATTCGAATCAATCAAGCTGATTAACAAGATAGAGGAGGAGGCCAAACGTACGGCCGAGAAAAAGGCCAAGGAGGTGGTGCTGTCGGCCATCCAGCGGAACGCGTCCGATTTCACATCGGAGTGTACCATCACCACCGTGTCGCTCCCCTCGGACGACATGAAGGGGCGCATCATCGGCCGTGAGGGCCGAAACATACGTACACTTGAAAACCTCACCGGCGTGGATATGATAATCGACGACACTCCCGAGGTCGTTGTGATCTCGGGGTTCGATCCGGTACGGCGCGAAATCGCCAGACTCTCGCTCGAACGGCTCATTCAGAACGGGCGTATACATCCGGCACGCATCGAGGAAGTCGTCGAGAAGGTAACCCAGGAGCTCGAGGAGAACATGCTCGAGGAGGGCGAAAAGGCCGCCTTCGAGCTGGGCATACCCGGGCTTTCCAAGGAGGCCCTGTATCACGTGGGCAAGCTCCGCTATCGCTCCAGTTACGGACAGAACATCCTTTCCCACAGCAAGGAGGTCGCGAACCTCGCCGGTATCATGGCGGGCGAGCTCCAGCTCGATGTGATGCTCGCAAAAAGGGCGGGTCTTTTGCACGATATCGGCAAGGGCAGCATCGTAGAGGGCGAAGGGGCGCACGCGGTTGTGGGCGCGGAGATGGCGCGAAAGTTCGGCGAATCGGAGAAGGTGCTCAACATCATCGCGTCGCACCACTTCGACAAGGAGCCGGAAAGCTTCGAGGCCGTCCTCATACAGGTCGCGGACGCAATTTCCGCCTCCCGGCCCGGGGCCCGGCGCGAGTCGCTGGACACCTATGTCAAGCGGCTGGAGAACCTGGAGGCGATCGCCTCGGGATTCAAGGGCGTGGACAAGTGCTATGCCATCCAGGCCGGCCGCGAGCTCAGGGTGCTGGTGGCGAACGATATGGTGACCGACGAGCGGGCGGAGATCCTCGCGCGCGAAATAGCGCAGAAGATAGAGTCCGAACTGAAATATCCGGGGATCGTGCGCGTAACGGTCATCCGCGAGACGCGAATAGTCGAATACGCCAAGTAGCCGAAATGCGGATACGCATCCGCGCCTGTTGCGGCGGGCGTGGATGCGGGAGCGCGCACGGTGAGGGCGCGGATTCGATTCCGTCCCTTGACCGTACGCATCGCGTTCATATCAATTCAACACCATGGAAACACCATTCACAGTCCTCGCCATAGGCGATATCGTGGGAAAGCCCGGGCGTACCGTCGTGCGCGACCTGCTTCCGTCGCTCCGCGAGCGGTTTAAAGTGGATTTCGTTATCGCCAACGGGGAGAACGCCGCCGGCGGCAACGCCATCACCCCCGGCGTCGTGGAGGAGTTCCTGAAGCTCGGAATCGACGTCATAACCACCGGAAACCACGTGTGGGACAATAAGGACATCGAGAAAATAATCGACACTGAGCCGCGCCTGCTGCGGCCGGGGAATTACCCCGACGGGGTGGCGGGCCGGGGCTACGGAATATACGAGTCGGCGCGGGGCGGCCGAAAGGTGTGCGTGGCCAATCTCATGGGACGCGTACACATGGCGCCTCTCGACTGCCCCTTCAGGGCCTTCGACAGGATATTTCTGGACGTCGCCGGGAAAGCCGATATACTTATTGTGGATTTTCACGCCGAGGCGACCTCGGAGAAGAGGGCGTTCGGCTGGTACGCGGACGGCAGGGCGTCGGCGGTGTTCGGTACGCACACGCATGTCCAGACGGCCGACGAGGAGGTACAGCCGGGCGGAACGGCCTACATCACCGACATCGGTATGAGCGGCTCGTTCAACTCGGTGATCGGCATGGACAGGGAGAAGTCGGTGTTGCGTTTTCTGCGGCTTACGAAGATCAAGTACGATGTCGCCACGGGCAACGAAAAACTGAACGGTGCCGTGTTCCGCTTCTCGGACGAAGGCAGGGCCCTGTCG
>CAZEAH010000464.1:0-3078 GCA_964510075.1 uncultured Leptospirales bacterium
CGTCCGGCTCGGCGGAAAACTGCGGCCGTGGGTGAGCGCCAAGGACATCATCCTCCATGTGCTTTCAATCCTTACTACAAGGGGAAATGTCGGAACCATGATCGAGTACACGGGACCCGGCGTCGCGACGCTGTCGGTGCCCGAGCGCGCCACAATCACCAATATGGGCGCGGAGCTCGGGGTCACAACCTCCGTTTTCCCGAGCGATGAGCTGACGCGCGCCTTTCTCAGGGCGCAGGGCCGCGAGGAGGTATGGCGCGAACTACTTCCCGACCCCGACGCGGCATACGACCGCACTATAGAAATTGACCTGTCGGAGCTCAGGCCGATGGTAGCCTGCCCGCACTCGCCCGACAATATCGAAAAGGTCGCGGCCCTCAAGGGAATGAAGATCGACCAGGTCGCGATAGGCAGTTGTACTAATTCCTCGTACCGCGATCTTTCGGTTGTCGGGGCCGTGCTGAGGGGACGCAAGGTTCATCCCGACGCAAGCCTCGCGATCGCTCCCGGATCGCGGCAGGTGTTCGAGATGATCGCGCGCGACGGCTCGCTTGCCGATATGATCGCCGCGGGAGCCCGGATCATGGAATCGGCCTGCGGCTTCTGCATAGGCGCGGGCCAGGCCCCGAAGACCGAAGGGGTGTCGCTGCGAACGAACAACCGGAATTTCGAGGGGCGCTCGGGGACCGCTTCCGCCCGGGTGTACCTGGTCAGCCCCGAGACCGCGGCGCTCTCGGCGCTCGCGGGGGAGCTTGTCGACCCGCTCGACATGGAGCCGGACGACTATCCGGCAGTCGTCCACCCGGATTCCTTCATTATCGATGACAGCATGATCGTCCCGCCGTCGGACGTGCCGACGCCGATTTTCCGCGGCCCCAACATAGGAGATCCTCCGTACACCGAACCGCTTGCGGACTCTCTACGGGGTATCGTCCAGCTCAAGGTGGGAGACAAGATAACGACCGACCACATCATGCCGGCGGGGCCGCGGCTCATCTACCGCTCCAATATTCCGAAATACGCCGAATACGTATTCGAAAACGTCGATCCCTCATTCTCCTCGCGCGCGAGAGAGGCGAAGGCACGCGGCATGTTCACCGCGGTTGTCGGCGGACACAGCTACGGTCAGGGTTCCAGCCGCGAGCACGCGGCCATCTGCCCAATGCACCTCGGCGTGCGCACCGTGATGGCCAAATCATTCGAGCGCATACACGCGGCAAATCTGGTGAACTTCGGGATTCTGCCTCTCGTATTCGCGGATGAGTCCGACTACGAGCGGATTGAGGAGGGACAGGATTTCGAGGCACTCGACCTGCGCTCGCGCGTCGGAAGCGGGAAGGGGATACGCGTGCGCGTGGGGAATCGCGAACTGGATTTCGCGCTGCAGGCCACGCCGCGCCAGCGGGAGATCCTTCTCGAGGGAGGCCTTTTAAACTACACCCGCTCCCGCATGGGGTGAGTGCCGGGGCGGACCATCCGGTATTACGTCGATGATCTTGACATTGACCGAACAGAACGGCAGCCATCCCTTCTTTTCGGCCTTGTCCTGTGAGATGATAAGGTGAGGCATATATTCGGGCTCGAACGGCTCCCTGAGCAGCGCCCATCCGATCTCGCTCATCAGACGGTTTCCCTTCCTGCTGTTGCACCAGCGGCAGGCGCACACAAGGTTTTTCCAGCTCGAGAAGCCGTCGGTAAGCAGCCTGCCGGTGACCGCTTCCCATCTGCTTCGGGGTATCACATGGTCTACGGTGAGCTCCCTCATGGAAAAACGGTGTCCGCAGTACTGGCATGCCATATCGTCGCGATAGATGACGTTGAGTTTCGAAAATGCGACCTTCTTTCTTGGGAAGCTGCTGTAACCGATCACGGAGATCACCGATGGTATCCGGATGGACAGTGAAGGCGAACGCACATAGCGGTCTTCCTCGAGAACGGATACCGCCTTCTCGGACGTGAGAAGGCAGATGGCCTCCTTCACCGAGGTAATCCGTATCGGGATGAATCCCGCGTTCAGGACCAGTACTTCCGAAGTAAGCATCTCAATCCGTCTCGTCACGATAAAAGTAAAAACCCATAGCTTTCGCTATGGGTTCGAGCCTTTCGCCACCGCCGGTTGTGTTGTCCGTTTTCTTCGTTTGCTCATCGATTCCATGGCGCACACCCGATCCACTGAGCGACGCGCGACAGTGCCCCAATGATTAAAATTTTGCCCGAATTGTCAAGTTAATTTTTACCGCACACGAGGACCGTGAAAGCCCCGTCGCAAGTAATTTTTAGTTGAAAGATTTGCATTTCCTGAATAGGCTCGAACCATTAAATTTGTCTCACACAGGGAAACAAAATGAAAAACAGCCATGTTCGGCGCACAGCCATCCTCGCATCGATTCTCCTGCCGGTCGTCGTTACCGTATCCTGCCGGCTCGACGTTCCCATCCGCGAGATGACCCGGGCGAAAACAGCCATAGGGCGCGCCGTCGAGGTCAAAGCGGAAAAATACGCTCCCGAGGAGCTCAAACAGGCCGAAGCCTCCCTGCTGAAAAGCCACGAATATGTGGCCGCGGACGACACCAAAAAGGCCGCGGAGGAGGCCCTGCGGTCAATAGAGCGGTCAGAGGCCGCGATCGCAAAATCCCTTCCGCTCCTCGCCGCCGACTCGATGGAAAACGCCAGAAAAGAATATGCCGAGGCGGAGGCGCTCTATGCCGAGAAGCTCGCGCCAGAGGAGTTCGCCGCCGCGGGCGAATCGCTCAAACTCGCCGAAGCCCGCGGAGCCGAACAGGCCCACTGGGATTCTCATCTGGCCTCCCTCGAATCCGCCAGGCAGAGCTCCGCGGCGAAAACACGGGCCCTTGCCGGTCTGCCGGGGCTGCGCAGTGAAATCGATCGAATCCGCACCGAATCCGAAGAGCTGAAAAAAAACCGCGGGACCGAATTCGCGCCTGAAGAGCTCGCCGCGCTCGACGAAAAACTCGCAAAGAGCGATGAGGCGATCGGCAGGAACTCGATCAAAGAGGCAGCCGGCGCCCTTGCCGGAAGCGACGAGCTTCTGGCAGCCGCGTCTGCAAAGACGTACGA
>CAZEAH010000465.1:0-3072 GCA_964510075.1 uncultured Leptospirales bacterium
GGAGGGGGGTCACTTTGATTGACGATAGGGGGTCACTATGGGTGACGGATTACATTTAGTAAACATGGAATTTAAAGCCGTGTATTTTGAGACGGGACAGCGGTTTCTTGACTGGGTAGCTGAATGCAAACGTGACCTGAGTAAGGACTTCAAATCTCAGGAGATCAAGCAGTAATGGCCGAAAAAAAATACTACGGCTTCGGATTCAACCCGGCCGAATCGATGCATCACTTCATGGTGGTTCTGCCTTTTTCCGAAAACGAACCGGTCATGTTCTACGAACGGTCGCGCTGGTCGCGCACGGAGACCCAGACCATTTTCCCGAAAAAGGACAGGCCCAAGGCGGCCCTTTCGCGCCACAAGTGGGACCTTATCGCCGGGCCGCTTATGGGCGAGTTCAACCGGCGTCTGAAGAAGCAAAAACTGCCCCCCGCTTCCTGGGACGGGGCGCAGGTGCCCGTGGAACGCCTGCTGGGAAAGGAAATGATGGTGCTGGTGTGGGCCGTCGAGGAGAGCGACCCGGCCCTGGTGGGCACCGCGGTACGCAACTGGGCGGGCTTTTCGCCCGAGGAGCGCTGGTGGCTTTTTACCATGACCAACGCCGGCACGGGAAACCTCGACGACCGGCGGGGCTGGCGCAGGGCCCTGCGTTACGCCCTCACGGAAAACCCGGTGGACGAGAGCAGGGACATTGTGAGATTCGAAAAGACGGCGTCGTCGAAGAAAAAGAAAGCGCCTGCGCGCATGAATGACGATAACGGCCAGAGGAGCCTGTTTTAAGGAATAAAGGGTTGCGCGGCCGCGGCGTTTCGGTCCATACTGGGCCGGTAATCGCGCCGCGGCGTGAAGTAAAAAAACATATGTTACGGGAGCTGTTAATGTCCAACGACGAAATCATACGAAAAACCGTGGAGGCCCTGACAGCGGCCCTGGGGCAGCGCCTCCGGCGCGTCGTTTTGTACGGTTCCATGGCGCGGGGCGACGCCGTGGACGGTTCGGACATCGACTGCCTGGCCGTGGTCGACCGTATCGACCGGGCCCTGCTGGATGCGCTGGACGAGGCGGCCGCCGCCATGCTGCTTTCGCACGGGGCGGTGTGCGCCTTTGTGCCGGTGACCGAAGAGCGCTACCGCGGCGGCGAACACAATCCGCTATTGGTGAACATTGAGCGTGAGGGCAGAGTGTTGTGGCCGAAAACGGCTTAAAAGCCCAGATAGCGGCCATGATGGACAAGGCGGCCCGTTCGATCGAGGCGGCGCGGGGCCTGCTGGAGGGCGGTAACGCCGATTTTTCATCGTCCCGCAGCTATTACGCCGCGTTCTACGCCATCCAGGCGCTCCTGCTCGAGAAGGGACTGGTCTATTCCAGGCACGCCGGGGTCATTTCGGGGTTCAGCGAACACTTCATACGGCCCGGCGACTTTCCCAGAGAGTACGCCAAATACATAAGCCGTCTCTTCCGGGAGCGCCACGCCGGCGACTACGATTTCGCGCCCGTCATCACGCCGGAAGACGCGGCCGAAGACCTGCGCATCGCCGCCGAAATGGTGGCGTCGATTGAAGCGTACCTGCGCCGGCGGGGCCTTGTCGGCCCCTGAGCGGACCGCGTGAGCGTTGTATCAAAAAAAAGAAAAAACATACGGAAGGCAAACCCATGCCCGACTACACCTCCTTCATTGAAGTACAGTTCCCCGTGTCGCGTGTGTCCAAGGAAAGTTATAAGGAAAGAAAGGCCGGGGCCAGCCAGACCCTTACCGGCCTGGGCAAGTGGTGGGGACGCAAGCCTCTGGTGATGGTGCGCGCGGCCCTGCTGGGCCTCCTCATGCCGGCGGGGGAGGACCCGGAAAAGGACATGGAGATCTTTTTAAAGATTATGACCATGGACGAGCGGGGGCTCGCGCTTCGCAAATGCAAATCCATTTCCTCCCCGGCCCTGTACGCCCATGCCACTGATGAAGAAAGAAGGCAGTTTTTTGAAAAGGGTGGCGCGAGCGCCCCGAAAATAAAAAAGGGTGTGGACCGCGACGATAAAAGGGCCTTCGAGGAACGCGTGTTCGGCCGCATGGGCTATGACGAAAAGCTCACCTACTGCAAAAGGCCCGAGGAGGTGGAGCTTTCCGACGAGGAGGAGTGGGAAAAGATAAACGCCCACCTGGGAACGAAGGCGCGCTCCCTGAAGGAGCTTGTGCGCGAGCTGGGCATACGCCGTTTCGGCAAGGTGCCCACCGTGGGCGACTGCTTCTGCGGCGGCGGGAGCGTGCCCTTCGAGGCCGCCCGTATGGGGCTCGACGTGTTCGCCTCGGACCTCAACCCCATCGCGGCGCTCCTCACCTGGGGGGCGCTCCACATCAACGGCGCGTCCGACGAAGAGATCGCGAAGCTGCGGGAGTTCCAGCGGAAGGTCTATGACCTGGCCGACAAACAGATCACCGAATGGGGAATCGAGCACAACGAAAAAGGCCACCGGGCCAACGCTTTTCTTTATTGTATTGAAGCGCGATGCCCCGAGTGCGGGTGGAAGGTGCCGCTTTCGCCCACCTGGGTGATCGGTAAAAAAACGAATACCGTCGCATTGCTTAATGAAAACACCTATGGCGGCTTTGATTTCGTAATTAAAACCGGCGCAAGTGAAAAAGAATTGAAAGAAGCCGAAAAAAACATCACCGCCACCGACAACAAGATGTACTGCCCGCACTGCGGGAAAAAGACCCCCATGGCGGTGGTGCGGGGCGACAAGCCGGGAAAGGATGGCGGTGTCTCGAGCGGTCTTCGTTTATGGGAAAGGGACGACATGGTGCCGCGGGAAGACGATGTGTTCCAGGAACGGCTCTATTGTATACGCTGGGAGGACGGTAAAGGAGAGCGGTACTACTCCGCCCCGAACAAATACGACCTTGATCGTGAACGGAAAGTGTTGAATTTGTTGAGCGAGCGATTCAACGATTGGCGCGAAAAGGGTTATTTACCGGATGCAATGATAGAGCCGGGAGAAAAAACTGATGAACCCATAAGGACACGGTGGACTGAACCCCTAAAACTGGAGTGACAAAACCAACGGTTTTAGGAGAATAAG